>CAQBGY010000214.1 GCA_948759685.1 uncultured Eubacterium sp. | reverse complement strand
ACATTTATGGTAGAGAAAGTGGCATTAAGGATCGTCAATCAAATGGAGATGCAGAAGATAATAAGCAAATCAAATTGTAAATATTATGAATATGCATTAATAGGTATGATTGAACATACTATAACAGTTGGAACTATGCTGTTTTTAGGGCTGTTATTTAGACAATTTCTGTATACCATCTGTTTTGTGGTTTTCTTTCTTTCGCTGAGAAAACGGACAGGGGGATTTCATGCGAATAAGTTTTGGCAGTGTTATCTAGGGACGGTTATAGCTTATATTGAGGTTATGCAGGCTGTGCCTATACTGTGTAAAAAGCCAACTGTAATGTATGGGTTGCTATTTCTTGCAATGATTTTAGTTTGCATAATGGGAACAATAAACCACCCTAATATGGATATGAATAAAAGCGAACTGCAGGAGTCTAAGAAAGCGGCAAGGTTGATTGTTGTAATGCAAATAATGGTAATTGCTGTTTTAGCTTATTTGAAAGCAGATATTTTATATATTGGCTATATGTCAGTGGCTATCATATTATGTGCATTCTTGATGTGTTTGGCTAAAATTATAAAACAGGAGGTATAAAAAAGTGAAGGAAAACAAAAAAATCAAAAAAATGGCGCTCAAAATGGTAGAGAGAATTGTTCGCAATGAAGTTGAAAAAGATGGATGGGGAGATCCGCCCATTTGCTCTGGAATAATTCATCAGCCGAAAAGACCGAAGCGAAAAGAGGATTGAGATTTATGGTTAGTGGAGCGGCAAGAAATAAGGCTTGCACAGGACAAGAAGATTAAGTATAAGAAAGCCTTTCAGGATGATATGAGTGCTGAAAGGTTTTTTTGTGCCGTTTTCTGCAAAAACAGTCCACTTTCTGCAAGGGTAATTGACCTTTAACCATAATTTGCTATTATAAAAGCAGAAAAGTCTATAAAATGATCAATTATAATGCAGGACTTGAAACAAAAGACGGTTAATCAAATTTTAAGGAAGGGGTTGTTGTCTTATGAAGAGAAAATTTCTCGCAACTATTTTAACATTTGCAATGGCAGTAGGAGTGGTATTTACAGGTTCAGGAACAACCGTAATGGCAGCGGAAAGTGTTACCGAACAATAGAAGGATATGAAGGAACAGGAAATTTTGCATTTATGTATTTCCAAAGCTCTATTGATGCTGATTACGAGATTAATGATTCCGCATCATCGGCAACCAATGCCGCATTTAATTCGAGCATTACCGGGGTTATAGACAGCCCAGTTGATATAGATTACTACAAGCTGACAGTAACAAATACTACAATAATGAGATACTCTATTTCATCTTCTATGGGATATTCATTTCTTTATGCTGGAAAATCTGGTGACAATGCAGCGATATATGCGGTTAATGGCGATGTAAACATGGTCAAGATGCTGCCGGGAACATATTATTTTGCGGTTTTGAGTGAAGATGACCAATATTCGGCTACATCTACATACACAATTAATTTCAATAAAATTGCAGAATTGGCAAATGGTGGCGGTTCGGATATTATCGGCATATGCGAAAAAGCAGGAATTGTTTTTCAGGCAGATAGCGATGGAAGTAATTGTTATGTGAATGGCAATCCGATTGATTACAGTTATTCTTATGTGAATAACTTATCTAATTCCGCAGGTTCGCAAAGTTATAATATTACAATTCGGAAGAGAAACGATGTATATGCATATCTTGGAGACGGTGAATTTGCGCCAAGTGCAGTATATTATCATAGTTCTACAAGACCTGCTATGAATGTAGGCAGCAGACCTGCACTGGAACTTACATTTTATTCGGATACCGACTTTTACAGCATACATTGTAGATGTACAGGGGCTTATGATATGAACAATTTTTGGGATGAAACAAGTGTTGTTCAGGTGTTGATTGATCCCAGTACAGGAAAATTGATAGATATAGTGCAGTTCAACTACTACTATGATTTCGCACCAGTGGGAACGAACTATATTACCATTACAAGACCATATACAATGACATTTTATCAGTAAAAGGGGGGGGTGTATCTATGAAAGTTTCAGGTAATGACGGAATTAGCACAGCCGTTACAAGCAGTGTAGGTTATGCTAATGCTCCGCAAAATACAGCTTCTAAAGATGTAAAAAAAGAGGAGCCAATTAAAATTGATATTTCTCAGGAGGGCAGAGAACAGTATAGAAGAAGTTTGGCTGTCCGTAATCAAGGGAAAATGGGATTAGAATCAGTGAAGGCACAGAAAAATATCATAAAGCATTTACGCATGGATTCTGATTTTGAGTCTAAGTTTCATAAAGAAGCTGAAATGATGTCGGTGGCAGCAAAAGAAAAAGGTACAACAATGAGTATTCAGGGCAAGGCAGAGAACTATTTCAGTACATATGCAAAAATATATGATGAAATCGTTCAGGGATATGAAGCCGGAACCAGAGAGATTTATGTTTCTGAGGAAGGCGGGTATAGGAAGCTGACAAAAGAGGAGGAGCTTTCAGCACTGGATAAGGCTTTCGAAAAAATTGCAGGGGATTTTGAGAAACGGGAAACAGTAGACCAGAATGCCCGCAACATAATAGAAGAGGGCTTTAAAAAGTTTGCACATTATAGGAAGGCGAAGGCTGGCAGCACAACGACAGTTGCTGATAAAGAAATAAAAGCTGACAGTACAACAACTACCGAAAAGGAAAGCAAAGAAACAACCAGTAATGTCATTGAGGGTATCAGCAAAAAGATGATTAACGCTGCTGATCTGTTCAAGGCGGGATATGGCAAGAGTGATTTAGCAACACTTTTGGCAGGGATTAAGATGTTTGGGTAATTAGGAATTCATGTTATAAAAATCAATACAATTACAGGTTAGAATTTTGATACAAGGGAGGTTCATTTATGTCAAAAATCACAGATTATGGATTTTTGTTTCAGCAAATGTTTGGAACAAAAGGCACCAAAAGTACAAGTACTTTTGGTGGTTTTCAATTATCGCAGCTAAATAGTGGTTCTGTGCAGGCACAATTAAGGGCTGCTGGTATTGATACGAATAGCGCCCAGTATAAGGCTGCAATAAAAGAAATGGTGAGAAATGGAAACGGCGCAATGTACACAAACATTCAGTGCATTAAAAATTCGATGAAATGTTACGATAAAGACGGTGATTATATTGATCCTACTACTGGATTGGCTGGACTTTTGGTAACTGAAGAAAACGAAAGTAGCCGAAAACGTATTATTTCCATTCCTGAGAGTAGCAAAGATGAGATGTTTGAGCAGACTAAGAAAGAATTTCTGCGTGAAAATGGTGTTTTGAATGGCGATACGACAAAGCGATCAGATGTATACACCAATATGCTTCGAAAGATAAATAAAAATGACCGATTAGCAGCGAGCTATACCATGCAGCAGTATGAGCGGGCATATCGGCAGGCATTCTTAGCTGCAGTGAGGCAGGCAGATCCGAGTTGGGAAATAGGAAAACCTATTAAGTCAGGTGTTTTAGATGGTGTTACACGGGAATCAGTAGAAGCTAATCTGAGAAAGTCAGGCAATTCGCTTATGCAAACATCAGTGGATACAAAGATATAGTAAATTAATTTTATACGGCATATGTTTCATCAATTATTTTAAGGAGGTCAACAAACAATGAAAAAAGTAACAAAGAGAACTTTTACGGCTGTTATAGCTTGCATGATGGCTTGCTTAATGTTTGTAACACCTGTGTTTGCTGCTAGCTATACTTTCAGCAAAACAACAGTAAAACTGAATGCTTTGAGCGGTGGTAATTCAAGAGAAAGCAAAGTTACATCAGGCAGTATATTAGTGGATGATCCCTCTATAACAAAGGTTGAGTTATATTGTAATGTATCCAGTGGAACAGATCCCTATACGATTTATGTTAAAAGTCCGAGCAATACAGTAAGATCAATAGCAGGACCATCCAGAAGTGGAACTGTTACCATCTCAGGATTTGAAGGGGAAGATCCGTCTGGTACATGGACAATATGGATTAAAAATAATGGTATATCTTATAATGGAAACCTTTATCCGGCTTCAACGGTAACAATAACTTTAAAAGTAACTTACAGTTAAGGTGGCTTGTATTTAAATGAAATATTGCAATGCATGAAATATATGCCGATAAAAATTGTCCTCTTGGGTTAGACGGAAGTCTTGCTCAAGAGGATTAAATATTGTAAAATTACATATAAAAAGAGATTTTGATAGTATAAAAAGTTAGTGGAACTGGAAGGGGATAAGATGGAGGAAAATCTTAGAAATTGTTATTATTGCGAACAGATATTGGCACATATTGCTGTATTAAAAAATGAGTACGAGAAATCAGAGGCGGGATCAGATAATAGACGTGCAACTCTTTTAGAGTTACAGTGTTATTATTGGCTAACGAAGTCGTACTATGATAAAATCTTATGCGGATGTGAATGTGAAGTCAAATATATATTCGGGAATACATTGACAAATATATTAGATTTATTGCAAATCAACGAAATAGAACTTAATACCAATAAAATGAGATGTGATATATGCCGGATTTTACCACATGAATTTTTTTCTCTTTTAGATAGGGCGTGTAAGCTCTCCAATCCGCAAGAGTTGGAATCAATGTTTATGGAATTGCAGTATCATGTTTTTTTATCTTTAATATATGATGAACTCGTTGGGCGGTGTACAGATTGTGATGCCTGTGTAGAATATATTGCCTGTCTGGAAAACACTTGTAAATATCTTTATAGCAAGGACTCGTATCAACTTCAAGAATTTGTTTATTTTTGGAAGAAGGCAAGAAATGCAGATGAAATATGGAGCTGTGCAGATGCATTAAGAATGAATGAGCAGATTGAATCATCAGATGTTAATATAGACGGTCATATAACGGTATATTTGGATTTCAATGTGTATGGTCGGTACGAAAAAGAACCGAAGATTGAAGAATTTCTAAATCGTCTTTCACAGCAGAAAGAAATAGATTTGATATATAGTGGCACTCATTTAGAAGAAGTGTTGCGTATGAATAATGAAGAATGCGAATTGAAAAGGATACAAAGTATTCAATCATTGACACATGGGAAAATTGCCGTATTAGATGAGAACAAAAAAATAGTTATATGTATAGAGGATATTGACGCAAGATTAAGGCAGACAAAACGATACCAGAAAATGAATCAATTTGCAGAAGAAAGAGAGTGCATTGTAGCTGAAGCACGTGAACATTTATCATTACATATACACGACGAGCAAAGAGATAAAGCAATAGGTGCATCTTCTATTCAAGAAATAATAGAAAATGTGAAGGATGATACCGGAAAAAAACTAAATCCTAATTTGCCGGATGAAGATGATCTGAACATGATATTAATGTACATTGGGATTGAAAAACAAAGTATTAAAGAATATAAAAACCTGTTTAAAGATGATGATAAAAATTTTAATAGGCTTAGAGCGGCAATAGTATCAATGTCAGGGTTGCTTAATGTGTTAGGGCTACATGGAGATAAGATCACAAATAAAAATAACTCTGCTGCAGTATATCCGATATATGATAAAAAAAGTTTTAGAACGATTAGAAGTGGATATTATGATAATGATCATCTTTCTTTTGCTACAAAATGTACTTATTTTGTAACTACAGACACTACCTTATGTGAAAAGGCAAAGGAAATTTATGAATTTTTAGGAATAAGTACAACTCCAATTTTGTTAGATGAATTTATGAATATTCCAGAAATGGTATAATTTTATTTTGAGAAAGTCCTTTCGTATAGGTATAACCGTTGCGAAAGGACTTTTGCCGTTTTCTGCAAAAACAATCCATTTTCTGCAAAGGCACTGTTATTCCAGTTGATTTTTGGTATGATGTAATTCGTTGTGCAAAAACATAATACAACACAAAACTTATGAAAAGGATTACTTAGTGTCTGCTGATTAAGCAGATATTTGCAATTTCCAACTCTTACATCTTC
>CAQBGY010000213.1 GCA_948759685.1 uncultured Eubacterium sp. | reverse complement strand
CCGCTATCTTCATCCATATTTTCCTCACTTTCCGTCATAAATTATATCGGATTATGGAGCATCCTATCAAACGCCATTGCACTTGCACGAAACGACTATAAATCAATCTCAGAATATCACCGAAATGGCTAAAGTTTTTCGCCATTCGTCCGATATAGGGGCGGCTGCCCCTGCAATGTGGCGCAAACGCAAACCGCCGTGTACGCATATCCCGGCTGTCCCTATCAAAATGGCAGAGCGCCGCATATGGCGATGAGCCATAGCGGCGGTCTTGCTTATTATCCTTTTATTCAGTTCAACATAATGCAGGCATAAACTTGGCAAACAGATATAATCCCTCTGAACCTGCAGTGACTTCATGCGGCACACCCGCCTGCATGATGGAGATTGTTCCGGTCTCATACGGAATAGTGCTACCTGCATTTACACATCTCCCTCTCCCCTTTATTACCTCATGCGTTTCCAACTGCGTTTCATGGATATGGTTTCCGATGCTGCAGCCGGGCGCAATCCGCACCAAATGGTAGCTGAATTTCCCATCTGTATCCTTTGCCGTGATAATGTGTTTCAGTTCGACACCCTTAAAAGCCGGATGCTTTGACCATTCAATCCCTGCAAAGCCAGCCTCCTTTTCGGGCAAAACTAATTTTCCGTTGTTAAACAATTCAAATGTATCCATTCTGCACCTCCGATAAAATATGTGATCTGCCTTACGTTTCAATCATATTCCCCGGAAGCAGTCATGTCTTGTAAAAAATTGCCCTATGTACTCTGCCCTATCTGCTTTTTTGAATGGATATATTCTGACGGGGATATCCCGACAATCTTCTGAAAAGCCTTGTCAAAATGGCTCTGGTCATAAAAACCCATTTCTGTGGCAATACTGCTGACCGTCTTTTCCTCATCCAGCAGCCCCTGTGATTTCCGTATGCGGTTCTGGATACAGAACTGGTGCGGCGTCATTCCCACGCTTCTTTTGAATTTCTTTATGAGATAATATTTGCTGACAAAAATATCCGCCGCCAGCGTCTCTATGGGCAGTTCAAATTCCGGGTGGCTTGTAATCCTGTCAGCAAGAATTTTTATATCTGTGTCCATCTCCTTTCCGCCCATATCCCGAACACGGAAAACTGCCTGCATGGAAGCCAGCAGTTTTTCTTCCTGTGCTTTTCTAAAGATACCCTGCCCAACCGCATCTTTTAATAGGCCCCTAACTATGCCCTCTGCTGTTTCAGCATCCGTTTCCGTGACAAAGGCTGTTCCTATGCACATAGACAGAAGACACGCTTCCCTTTCCTGGCACACCGAATGCACAACATACGGCGGAATGGTAAATACATCCCCCTCATGACACACCAATTTCCCATTTTTCAGATAAACTGTAACCTCTCCCTGCATGACCAGCGATACGATATAATGACCTACATGGTTATGGGAATCAAAACGCTTATCAATATTTTCTGACACCACAAACTCTATTGGATATTTTTCACACTGATAATACCTCATACTTTCCCTAGCTCCTCTATCATTCCATCTCTGCCAGAATAGCATACTGTCCTGAAATTCAGCCACCAATCTCCTATTCTTATTTTCTGTCCTTTCTCAAATCTTGGGATTACCCCAAACTACATCACCTAATGGATAATCCCAAATCATAGGCTTCCTTCAATGCTTCATTTCCTTCAATATCCCCTTTATCCTTAACTCCCCTTACAAGAACCATGCCCGCATCCTCCAAATGGAAAAAATTGAGTATAAGCTGATATTGCAATTTTATTGCGTCAAACAATTCCGGCAGTTCCGCTGCCCCAACCAACAGTAGCACAAGTTTTTTTATTGAAAAATCGTTTCTCATAGGTGTATGCAGCCTGTCAATTACCGCTTTTAGTTCTGCGCTAATGCCATAAAAATATACTGGTGATGCTACAACCACAACATCAGCCACCCTCAGCTTTTCGTATATCCCATCCATGTCATCATTTTGAAAGCACTTATTCCCTTCCCTCGTAAAACATGAATTACAGCCAATACATGGATTGACCTTATAATCAGCAACAGATACAATCTCCACAGAATTATTTTCACGGGCTCCTTCTGCAAATGCCTGCGCAAGCAAGTCTGTATTGCCGCCTTTTCTCATGCTCCCAACCAAAATAACAATATTACTCATTGGCAAACCATCCTCCGTATCATTTAATTTACATCTTACGTTCTTTCCTAATTACTTCGGCAGAAAACTGTTCCTGCTAAAGCATCCACTGAATTATACCATAAAAATTCTCTGTTTTTCACCCGATGTCATGAAACGACTATTTTTCGGGAACGGAAAGCAAAAAAGAGCCGTCATCCAGCCCTTTTCTCACATTGTCATTTATTCATAAAATTTTTACCGTTTTATCCATATACAAACACGGGCAGTTTCAGTGTTTGTATATGGGTTTTGCCTGCGAGTATCGACTTTTGCCTGATAGTATGGAGTTTTGCCTGATAGTATCCGAGTTTCCGTGATAATAAGCGACTTTTGCCTACGAGTATATACTATCG
This sequence comes from uncultured Eubacterium sp., assembly GCA_948759685.1. The sequence goes on along the minus strand of CAQBGY010000213.1, from coordinate 3,437 downwards.
GGCAAAACAACCACAGAACAAAAGTTCGTGCCCTCGTTAATGTAAAAATGCCCACAAAAGCACACGGAAATAATGTAACTTTGGAATCTATGTAGTGCCAAAAGTGCCGTGTTTACGGGCTTTCCCGGCTTTCCGTGTCCGTATCTGCCGGGGAAGGAGACACCTATGGGTGCTAAGGTTATTGCTCCCAAATCCTATCATTAGAACTTTCATCCAGAAGATTACCTTGTCTTTTCAAACAATTCTATCATCTAGAATTTCACGATGTATCCTGAATTTAGCAATCTAAATGTATTGGAAATCCATCTCCTTTAGGAAAGAACCACAATCCTGTAGATAAAAGATTCTGTTAATTTCCTGACATACTGGTATTACCGTATTATGAAAAGAAATAAGAATGTTCTCGAAATCAGCTTCTGTCAATAGCTTATTACTACTATCACAATGAGCAATCCATTCTTCTGCTGTTTTGCAATTCATAATATCGGTATCAATAGCCTGCACTATCCCATAAGTTGAAACAAATTCCTCATAGAATGTACAAATATCCCCTAGCGCCATTTGGGAATATATTTGATACAAATGGTTGCAATAGAAAAGAAGGTCTGTATACGGATGATTTGAGGGAGCATTTTGTGTACTTAAAATTTGCCTTAATATCCCTAAAGTCGTATAATATATACTCAAATAAGCCTAAAATGGTTTTAATGCCCATATTTACGCGGAAATTATTTTGAGTATATATTATAAATATGTACTCAAAACAGTGCTGCTAAAGCCGACAAAATCGTTATCAAAAACTAAACTTTTAAAAATTTAATACTTCAAAATGCTCCTATTGAGTTGCAAATTACAATATTTTTGAAAATCAAAATTTCCGAAAAACTTTATTCATAAACAATAACGCCTAAAATGCTTTAAATTGCTAATTATAGTGCAAAAACGACTCTTTTATTTGAGTAACTATTATACGACTTTTGGGTTAATATCTTTGAATATCTTTCAAAAGCTTCAACTTTTTGTATCATTTCATTTGAGTTAAATTCTTTTGATAAATCTATTTCTTTTGGTTCTGATAACTTAAAACATTGTTTAAGATAGGGATCATATTCGTTTTCGACACTAATATTTCTTGCCGGAAGAGCTAAATTGCCTATGTAGAGATCTCGCTGTGCAGGATTTGAAGAAGCTCCTTGGTAACTAACCCCAACAAATTTGCTATTTTTCTGTAGCCATTGCATCAATAACTGCGGAAACATATATTCTTCTTGGCACCTTGTTTCATTGTCTGTAGATTTTTCCTCAACGCTAATATGGCAAGCTGCGCGTAGCGGAAAACTTAGCAGATACTGCGTAATAGCTTCTAATCTTTTCTTTTTTTCATCAGTATTTTTTGCGTAATCATATCCAGAAAGATAATAGCTACCATCTCTACGAAAATGCAATACGTTTAACTCTTTTTGCAATTCATATATACAATAAGTGAATTTACTCGGCATACCACATTCAATCCATGCAGCCTTAACCATCTCATAATCGTGAGGTTTTAACCCCTGATAAACTGATAAATATAAACATGGATCCTTAGGGATACTAAATCTCCCCGCCGAAGCATATTCACGAAATGTAAATGGTATATGAAATATATCCTTTCGCTCATACGATTCTATCTTTGGACGGATTCGTGCCATTATGCTTCCCTTATAAAAAGTTTTTACTCTAAATGCATCTTGTTTAACTAAAAACCACATGAGATTGTCAAATTTTTCTAACTTTGCAGCTTGATTGTCTTGACTATCTAATTTCAGAATCTCCAAAATCATCGCACATTCTTTACTAATTATTGACGCATTTTTACTTAACAGATTATCATAAAACTCTGATGGAAAATCGTCTGGATAATCATTAGCTACTATCTCCTTTAATTCAAGGTAAAACCCTTTCAAAAATTTTCCTAATCAATCCTTTACGGATTGATTTTTGCGAGAAATTGGTAAACTGTACTTTTTTATAATATCATGCACATTCATAATTGTTTTACTTCTCATAACTTGTCCGCAATTCCTTTCACTAATTTCAACTGTATTACCGAACCTCTTTTATTCTTCCCATATCCAACATCAAAATTATACCCCAATTCTTTACAAATTTCACTCTTTGTCAAGAAACATTTTATCTCTTATTTTTTCTGCATAATCGGGTCATTTCCCTTTTTCCGTTCTGTAATTGCTATCTTACTGTATATTATCACGCAAAACCACTTTATTATCCCTAAAGTTGTAAAATATTGACTCAAATCGTTATATTGCTCTTTTTTATGGATGCTCGACAGTACTCAAACCTTTGATTTTACGGTGATAAGGAAGTATTAACGACAACTGATCATTAACGCTGACAAACAGAGTGCAAAAAAGATATGAGATTGTAGATACTCAAAACAATATCACCAAACAAACTGATACTACAGTAATTTCCTCGTAGGTTGAAAAGCAAAATAGGTATATTGCTTATAATGATATACCCATTTTGCTTATTTTAATGATTAGTGTTTTGATATATAGAAAAATGCACATTACTATGCTAAAATAACAAACAGAAATCTGTAAAATAATATGGCTAAAAGGTTGGTAGTAAATATGGGAACGACAAAAGTATTATTAGTAGGAGTGTGTGAATATTTAACAGTTAAGTGTTCTTCTTTGCCTATGTGCAGAAATGATTTATTTGCAATGAGAACGGCTCTTGTCAAAGGGTTAAATATAAGCCCAAGCAATATACACTTGTGTGATGAAACGGGCATTGTAACAAAGAATTATTTTATTGCGTCATTATACACTGTACTTAAAGATATATCGGAAAATGATACATTTATTTTTTACTTCTCTGGTCACGGTGGAAAAAATTGCTTAATATTGAGTGATGGTTTGATTGAGTTACAAGATTTGCTTAATACAATAGAGCAAGTACAAGCTAAAAATAAAATTGCTATTATAGATAGTTGTCATTCGGGTGGTTTTTCACTTGAAAACGTTCCAGCGATAGATATTGATGAAACAGTTGAAAATTTTGCCGGACGCGGTTTTGCGGTTTTGGCTTCTTGTGGTGCCGATCAATATTCTGGCTTTAACGAAGATAATGAAATTAGCTTATATACAAGTTTTGTATGTGATGCATTAACTGCGCGTTTTTTGATTAGAAAAGGTAAGAAATCTTTGGAAGCAATAAATGAAGCAATATTTCATTTTGCAGAAGTTTCAAACAGAAAAGGGAAACGTAATCTTCAGCAACCAGTATTTCGCTCAAGTATAGGCGGAACTATATTTTTTGATGTTGAAGAACACGACTTTACAACTTTATAAATGATACCCTTGTTGCTGAATCGACTGTTTTAGGGCATTAATTATTGTATTTGATTTTATGCGGGTTTCGATATTTTC
>CAQBGY010000212.1 GCA_948759685.1 uncultured Eubacterium sp. | reverse complement strand
ACGACGCTCTTCCGATCTCGAAACTCATAGCGATCACTTTATTAATAGATTAGTAAGAAGATGTATGGAAGAAAAAATTTTTAAGGAAAAAGTGCAAATATTTTTTATTGACAAGGATGAATACAATATATCTCATAAACAGCCAATTACGATTGATGATATAAATGGAGCTTTATGTGAAAACGAAAATTTCTTTTATCAATTTGCAAGCGAAACTGAAAAAATAATTGATGCTGGGTATAGGAATTTGCAGAAGAAAAAAGCATTAGAAGGTGAAAATAGTGTATAAGATATTACTTGATGATAATTTTTATAGAAATACTTTAGCACAAAATGAATATTTTAATAAATTGATTCAAGCAATTAAAGATTATTTTGATGCAAAAATTATTTTCTTCGAGCCATTTTATAAAAAGAATATTTCATATAATCTATCCTTTATGAGTCAAAACATAAATAGAAAAATTCTCGAAACAGAAAAGGCAGAAAAATGTGACTTAAATAATATAACTACTGCATCTGATGTTTTTTTAGAAAATATGTCTTTTAATCAATTATTTATTGGTAAAATAAAATATATTATAGATACTTACCCTGATGACATTCTCATTATTCCTTTAGTATACAGCATAAAAAATAGAGAATTAGTATTTAGGAATTTAGATGATTGCATATATTTTATTGGAAATTATGATGAAGAAGTTAAGTCAAATATAGCTGATTGGATTGTCAATAATGATTTAGTACATATACCGAAATCAAGTTTTGATAATAAATTTCCTGCTGAAAAATTATGTAATGGATATAATAAATGGCGTTCAGAAATTTTACAACCATCATATTCTGGTGATAAGATTTCTGATTTCACAAAAATTGGATTGGAAGTTGCAATCAGGAATCATTATATTTATGATGCTCAACTTACCGCTTTAAATAAGAAAAAAGCAAAAAAAGATAAAAAAGGACGTTCTCCTAAAAGACAAGTTTTTGTTAATCAATCAAAAGATGTTTATTTATCAACGGATTTTGAGATGGTGGATTTGAGGTCTACAATAAAAACGCTGTTCACCAAGGACAATATAAATTTAATGGAGACTTTGAAAAAGATCCCGATGATAATAGCCACCCATTATATTTAAAATAAAAGACACCTTAAACAGTGTCTTTTTATATTTTACTCTTCTTCTATTCCAAATTATTGAAAGGACGTGATAATTAAAAATCAGAACCACACTTATTACAATGCCATTGTTTAAGTCTCTTAGTACCAAAGATACCCCAAACCGCTGTATCTACTACTTTGGAAACTGTTGAAATCTTAGTAACATTTGCCGAATTACAATATGGGCAATTAACCAAAGGAGTGGGATTTTGTAACGCCCTCTGAAATTTTTCAGTTTTCATTTTTTCCATTTCGGAGTCTACAAACTCACTTCCCATATCCCTCATTTCAACATTACATATAGGACAGATTGTTGAATACTCTTCTGCTTTATTGAAGAAACACCCTTGATTACATTTAGGACACATATAACATATTCTCTCATATATCATGATTTGATACTCCTATTTTTATTTTTTATTATACTTCTCCACAAAGTATAAATCAAGTACTTCTCCACAAAGTACGAAAAGTGTATATCCACAATACACACAAATTATAGTATGATATTCAGAACATTTGACAGTAAAATTGATAACTGTTTTGGATATTAAAAAGACTCACCTGATTTGATGAGTCTTTAAGATATCATTCTGCGTCACCAAAAAGATACTCTGTTGCAATCTGTATCCTACATTGTACAGATTCATTGTCGTTAATATTTTTGCCGCAATATTTATAAAATTCATCGTTATGCGTCAAAGCAAAGAATCGATCCTTTATATTCAACGGAATATTGTTAATATTATTTGCAAAAGCTACCATAACCGAATCACATACTCCAGAGTTCAAACCATTTTTTATATGGAACGGTCTTCTCCCTAAATTATTATATATGGCTGACACAACCGTTGTAAAAAGTGTGGTTTTCTCATTCCTTTCAGATTCGTCAATATTTCTATGTGCTTCAAAATATAATGTTAAAAATTCATCCATTGGTCTTTTGTATTGTTTATAGGTTTCATATAAAGCAAAAAATCGTAATATTAATTCAACATCACGTTGCCTTTTTCTATCGTTCTCGCTGGTAATAAATGATTGCCATTCTTTGTTTTTATTTAAATCAATAAGAAACTCATTAAAATTACCTGCACAAATACAATTTCTAATTTCTTGCTTAGTTAAAGGAGTGCCGCCTGTATTAAGTCTACGAAAAATCTCAAAAATTTTAGGTAAATCATTATCATCATTTACCTTTACTGTGGTTATTGGCAATGTGCGGTTTAATAATTTTCTTTTTATGGAAGGATCAAGTCCAGCAAATGTTTTATTTTTGTAAGGGCTATCATCTGCTAATCCGATTAATCTAAAATTTAAAAATTTTTTATTATCATCATCAACTTCATCGGGTTTTATTGCACCTGTAAAATAAAGAATGCTTTTTGTTCGTTGTTGTCCATCTATTATATATTGAAAATCATCAGCATCTTTATAAAACATAAGTGCTGGAATTGGTAAATTAGACAATAATGATTCTATAAACAAACTTGCCTGACGTAAAGTCCAAACAAACTTTCTTTGAAAGAAAGGTATTTTTAAATCTTTAGTTTCCCACGAGTCAATCAGGCTTTTTATATATAAATTTGCATTTTCAGGTTGTTCAACATCAGAAATATATTTGTTATCCTCTGTTAGATCATCAACGTCCTCATTTTGAAAATTTTCACTATTATTTTCTACATTATTATCTGATTTTTGTTTTTTATGCGCTGTATAGTCAATCACTTCTCTATAATTTAATTGGATATCTCCAACAAAAGATGGTTCTATCTCCCATGTACCTCTTTTAATACTTTTTATAACACCATAATTTTTTAAATAAGTTCTTGCCCATGCAAGTTGATATTCTAATTCACCTCTGCCCAAATTTTTTCCATGCGGTTCGTGAATTACATCATAAGGCAAATTTAAATTTTCAATAATTTTATTATAAATCTCTTCATTAGTAGCTGAATTTCCTAATTGCTTTATTGCTTCATATGTTGGTACAATTAGCTCTGTATATGTAGGACTAAGAATTTTCTTCTTTCGTGCCATAGAACGATATCCTCCTAAATGTTGGTAAATATATTGTACCATTAGTTGTATATTTTTGATACCCAGAACATATTTTCAATAATAAAAAAGACTACTGAATAGATATTATAATTTCTATATTGTGATATATATTCAGTAGTCTTACTCTAAAAAATTTGAAAGGAAGTAAACCTATGACTTTACAGACTTATTGCCATTATCCTTAATTTCTCTCACCAGCAGTATTCCATAAGGAATAAGCCACAGGGCTAGGCATACTATATTGATTCTGGAGATGTGAATCATTTCTCTGGTCATTCTGTCAAATGCATCATTAAAGTACCAAGTATCTAATTGTTTATACATCATAAAATGATGAAACAAATAGTAAATATTTAACACTCCAATAAGAGAAGTCAATATTAAAACAGACATATCGCTTCGACTTCTGATGCCATTAAAAAACTGAATAAAAATATTACAAACTAATAGAATGCATAATATTATTAGCATAAACATATATGAATACGATTGAAAAAAGAGAAAACCAAGAATAATACCTATAATATTGATAATTACAAGTATTATACTTCTTTTCTTTGAATGTTCAAACAGCACAAAATTTGGCACAAATAATAACAAAATTCCAATAATGAACATTATTATTCCCAACCATTGCATAGGTAATTTATCGCTTTGCGACAGATTAAAATATTTTCCAAATGGCGAAATTGTTTGATAAAAAGTACACTGTCCTTCCAACAAACCTCTACCTGTAACAGTTTCAACAGTAACCAATACTAACAATACAGATAACAACATTGTTGATAAAGCAATAATTTTCTTAGACATAATACCCTACCCCTTTGACTTGATATTATAAATACGCTACTCCACATAGCGTTAAAGCATATCTCCACAATATGCTAATGCAGATATCCACAATCTGCACAATGTATAATCTCCACAATTATACACCATTTATAGTATGATATTCAAGACAATTACAGATGAAACAACATTATCTGGTCAAAAAATTGTAGGTGCATTACAAGCAAGAAAAATTGCACAGCAACAAGCAACTGCACAGTTAGAAATTGATATTGCATGTTTGAAAGAATATCAGGTTGCATGTCAAAATGGAACGGTTACTACTGAACAATTTGATGCCATTATGCATAAAGCAAGTGCTTCTGCTGTTGAGTACTCTGCAAAGGTAAAAGCTGGTACTGGAACCGCACAATCATATGCAAATGCACAAAGAGCAACAAATTCTGCATTACAAGAGGTATCTATTGGTGCTGGTATTGCTTCAAAAGCAGTAAAATTATTCTCGACCGCTTTAAATATGATAGCATTTACTGCTATTATACAGGGTATTAGTTGGTTAATCGGAAAAGTTGATGAATGGATTGTTACAGCTAAAGAAGCTAAAGAATCTGCCAACGCTTTCAAAGAAAGTTTATCATCATTCTTTAATGAGACACAAACAAATTTAAAAACCATATCTTCACTATCAGACAGATTTGATGAATTAAGCAAGAATATAGATGATAATGGCAAAAAGGTTGGTGGTACTGAAGAAGAATATGCTGAGTTCTTAGATATCTGCCAACAAGTCGGACAAATAATGCCAGAATTAATCACTGGATATACTGCCGAAGGCGAAGCAATTATTACATTGCAAGGAAAAGTTAATAGTTTAACTGATTCTTACAAAGAGGCAATTCGTACAAAAGCTGCACTATTTTTGTCAAACGGTGACGAAGAGGGAAATTCTATTAAAAGTTTCTTTGAGGATTATAATGATTTTGTCAATGGATATCAAGGAGTTTTAGGAGCAAAAACATCACCCTCTGGTCAAAATACCGCAGAAGAATTTGAAGAGTATTATGGATATGATAAAATTCATGGATGGTTGTCTGATGTTACAGACGCAACACTTGAAGATTTAGGAAAATTAAGAGCTGGTACAACTGAATATGTATATTTAGCTAGAGTGTTAAAAGAGGCTGGTTATGAAATATCTGAAATTTCTGCTGAAAACTATAATGCTGTACATGATGTATTCAACAACAGAATGAGCGTTATGGAAAAGGGAATTACAGATAGAGTTGCAAATATCAGAACTGCGTTTCAGAATATGCTCTATGCAGATAGTGACTACTGGAAAATTGATGATGAAAATGTAATATCTGTAATTAATTCTCTTTATGCTTCTATAGATGATGAATTTATAAAGCAAAATGAGTTATTTAACCAAACAGCATTACAATCATTTGAAAGTGATTTTGTGTCACTGTTCAATAATGAAGCTACAAAACAAGCAATGGTTGATTTCTATACACCTATTGCAGATGATGAGACTGTACAGAATTATACAAATAGAATCAATTCTGCATTGCAAGAGATTCAATCATATTGTAACAGTAATGGGATTGTTATTCCAATTGAGGTAAACAATTCTATTGATACACTTGTAAATAACGTCAAAGAAAAACTGCAAGACGATTTTGACGGCAAAGTGGGAGAACTTACACTTGAAGAACTACACATTGCGGCAGAACAGGTAAAAGTTCCAGAAGGTACTCTCCTATCTTGGGATGAACTGATTGCTAAGATTAAAGAAGTTCAAGATTCAACCTCGAACTTTGAAAACCCCATTTCATTATCTCTCACTGAGACAATAGACCAGCTCAATACTCAACTTAAACCAACATTTGATTCACTTAAATCAGCATATGAAAACATCTTTACGACAGACGACAATGGAAAACCATTATTCACGCTTGAAAACGTAGACTTATCAA
>CAQBGY010000211.1 GCA_948759685.1 uncultured Eubacterium sp. | reverse complement strand
CAACAAATTTCTTGTTGAACTCTAAAATATCATCTATCATTGCCATAAGTTTTTTAGGATTTACTACAAACTTACACAAAAACAAAATACGATGACACTTTTAAGATAAATATTTATCGGATACCGGCTTTCCGTACAAGGATAAACCATACTGGAAAAAGCAAAGAGAGCAATGCGTTTCCATACAAAAACACCTAACACTATAAAACTGATATTCGTCGTTATTCTTTTTTCTTTCTCCCCAGCCCGGCACGGATACGGCTTAACGACTGCGGAGTAATCCATAAATAAGATGCGATATGCTTCAGAGGTACATACTGCAACAGTTCCGGATTCTCCTCCAGCAATGTAAGATAACGTTCTTCAGCACGGGGGCTTCCGCCCGTTATCATCCAACTTTCAAGTCCCAGAAACTGCTGTTCGAACAAACGTCTTCCCAAATTGGCCAGCTCGACAGACCCGGCATACAACGCTTCAAGCCTTGCCTTCGAAATACCATAAAGCTCACTGTCGCACATCGCTTCGATAGAAACCAGCGAAGGGGTATTTTCCACATATCCCCAAGAGGAGAAAATGGTTTCACCTTCAGAAGCAAACCAGACAGAAACATCCACCCCATCATTAAGGTAATGTCCGCGCCAGATTCCTTTACTCACAATATAGAAGTTTGAATTCCGCCCGCCTTCCTGTACAAGAAAATCCCCTTTACGAAAAGTGAACTTTTCCATATTGCCCAACAGCTGCAAGCTCAAGGCTACCGGCAAACTATATTTTTCACAAAACTTCTGTATGAATGCATCCATATATCCACTCGATTAATTACCACAAAGGTAAAAAATCATCTGTCCCCCCGTTAATGTTTATGATAATAAATCGCCATTATCACTAAAAAAGTAAGTACTTCCGCCAAAGGAACTGCCAACCATATTCCCGGCACTTTCAACAGCAACGGCAAGCCAAACAGACAAAACACCATAAAAACAAACCCGCGCAAAAACGTAACCATCATAGCCGGACGTGCCCGCTCCACACTTTGAAAATAGCCGATGGAAACAATATTCACAGCAAAGAAAATAAAGCCGGATGCAAACAAAGGCAACCCCTCCACAGCAATATCGTATGCCGGATAAGAGCGATTAATAAACATAGCCACAATCTGATGGTTGAACAAAGCCGTCAATGCAAAAAACACAAGTCCGCAAGCCACCGCCGTCCCCAGTGCCAAGCGGAAAGCGGAACGTACCCGCATGGTGTCGCCCGCTCCAAAATTATAACTTAAAATGGGCTGGGCAGATTGTCCTATAGCATTATATACCATAAATATAATGGGGAAAAAATAACAGGCAATGCTGAAAGCTGCCACCCCGTCTTCTCCCAAATACGAAATAAACACATAGTTACCGGCAAACATCATACAGGCAATTGCTCCCTCACACAAAAACGTGGATGCCCCCAACCGGCACATATATTTCACATTACGCCAAGTGAGCTGCATGCTCTTTCTGCTGAGTTTTACGCGGCAGAAATGGATAACATTTTTCTTACGGCTCAAATATATGATTATCATAGCAGCCCCAACCACATAACCTAAACTGGTGGCAAGTGCCGCACCCATCATTTCCCAACCGAAAATGAAGATAAACACATAATCGAGCACAATATTAATCATTGCCGGAATAGCATTACACCACATGGCGTAATTAGGAGAACCATCCAATCGTACAAAAAACATACCTGAGCTGAGCAGTGCGCTGAACACCAGAAAAGGAAGAAACCAATGCATATATTCTACCGCCAAAGGCAACAAGCGTTCCGAACTTCCCAGCAATCGTGCCACATGAGGTGCAAACATACATACCACTCCCCATAGTAATGCCAAGAACAAAGAAGAAACCACCACTGCCTGCGTTACATTAATACGCGCTGATTTCTGCTTACCCTGTGACAAATGAATGGAAGCAACCACGGACGCCCCCACTCCAAACATCAGCCCGATGCCTGTACTTATCAAAAACAGTGGAGCCGTAATATTTACCGCCGCCAATGCATCACTACCAATTCCCTTACCTACAAATATTCCGTCTGTTATAACAAACACAGCCGAAAAGACCATCCCCAACACAGTAGGTATCAGCAATTTCCGAAACAATTTCGGAATTTCCATACTGCCAAAATCAATACTATCTTTCATACCTATATCCATTGTTTTTCCGGTTGCAAAGATAAGATGTTATTTTAGGGTAAAAATTACCATTTGGTAATTTCAGTTACTTTTTGCTTTAAAAATTTGCGAGATTAAGAAGAAACCACTACCTTTGCACCCGCAAAACAAAAACATTGCCTCTTTAGCTCAGTTGGCCAGAGCACGTGATTTGTAATCTCGGGGTCGTTGGTTCGAATCCGACAAGAGGCTCACCTAATAAAAGCCGTTTCTGAAATTCAGAAGCGGCTTTTCGTTTTTTATCAATCCCCTCATACTATCGGCTCATCAGCAAAATGGAGGATTAGGAAATAATTCTATCGGGGCAATCAATAAAAAGTAAGTAATGCTTGTGCTTATCGAGTAAATACATGGCTTTAGGAAAAACTGATTACAATTGCTTAACCACGGCCGTGCTTAACAGATATTTTATTTTGTAAATGCAAAAAGAAGAGGCAGGAACATTATACACTGACGGAATATCTCACGGTCAACCGGAACTTAAATGATTGTCAGTGAAACCAAGTATAAACCGAGAAACAATTATTAAGATGGAATGAATGCGATAAGCAAAGCATGTAAGAAAAAAGAGTGAGGGTATGAGAATATAAATGGATGCAAATAAAATGAAGAATGGAAGTTCTTGAAAACAAACGGAACGATCCCCACTAAATCCCTACGTTCCCCTTATTTTGTCAAAAGAGAAACGTTTTTTGTCAATTCTAAGCCGCATTGTATTTGTATCTTTGTCCCATTAAGCAACCTTATAATAATACCCCCAATTTATGGAGAACTTATTCAGAAACATAGTATATGGAAGCATGGCCTTAACCCTCCTTGCCACACCGGTAACAGCCCAACAGAAAATGGATGAAATGTGGGGCTATGGCCGAGTTGTATGGAAAGTGGAGACCGATGAAGGACAAATGGCTCAAAACCAACAAAGCGCCTCATCCATTTTCTGCAAAAGGCCTATAGGCTGGATACGTTTTGACAAACCGGGCCGGCATACAATAACTGTCAGTATGCCCGAAGGAGGAGAACAGGCAGATATGTCAGCTATTTCAATGACTCCGATTTATTTTGAATAGCATGAACTATTTTATATTCATATCTAAATAAAAAAACACATGAAAAAACGATTACTTATTTATTTTTTAGCCATTTTGGCGGTACAAAGCATTTATGGGCAAAAACTGATATTGCCTACCCCTTCTACAACTCCCAACAAAGCACAACAACAACAAATTGCCCGGAAATATGGAATGTTTATCCATTTCGGTATCAACACTTTCCATGATGAGGAATGGACAGATGGTTCCAAACCGGCCTCTTCTTATTGTCCAACCCGGATAGATGCAGAACAGTGGGTGAAAACTGCCAAAGATGCCGGAATGAAGTATATTATCTTAATAACCAAACATCACGATGGATTCTGCCTATGGGATAGCAAATATACAGAATATGATGTTGCCAACTCAGGCAATAAGACCAATGTGATAGAGGCTGTAGCCAAAGCCTGTAAAAAATATAACATAGGGTTAGGACTCTATTATTCGCTGTGGGACAGAAAGATAAACGGAGACGTTGCAGACCAAAGCCAGGACGCTGCCTACAATGAGTATATGATCAAACAATTAAAAGAGCTGATCAGCATAGCCCAAAAACATACGCACATCGTGGAGTTCTGGTTTGACGGAGGGTGGGTGAAACAAAACTACCGCTGGCCTGTCATGGATATCTACCAAACAATAAAATCCAAAGAGCCAAACTGCCAGATCGGTATCAACTGGAGCATTGGTTCACCCGAAAATGCAGACGCCCATCCTGTTCATCCCGACAAACAAAAAGCAGGATTTCCTATCCGCTATTTCCCCAGCGATTTCAGATTGGGAGATCCTTATCTGCCTGCCGACAATGATCCAAAGACATTCACCCACGATGGAAAAGATTACTATATGCCTTGGGAATCGACCATTTGCATCAGTGGGCGCTGGTTTTACAACACAACAGATACAAAATTCAAATCTATTGATGAATTGGAGAGACTTTACAAGCAATGTACCAAGAATGATAATATTCTGATCTTAAATTGCCCTCCCAACAGAAACGGACAAATAAGGACAGAGGATATCAATATATTAAAAGAATTGCGCACACGATTAAACCTTTAAACAATTTACTTCCTTATACGCTCAGCTGCCTTGCCCTATACTCCTTGGGCGAGCACTGAGCTATTTTTGTGAACAAACGGGTAAATTGGGAAGGGTTGCAAATCCCCACGCTCTCAGCAATCTGCATGATACTCATATTGGTAGTCAGCAACAGTGCCTGAGCACGTTCTATACGTTTCATCTGAATATATTCACAAGGAGGCATTCCTATTATTTTCTTAAAGACTTTAGAAAAATGATCCGGGGTAATGAACATCAAGTCGGCCAATTCGATTATTGAAATACGTTTATCCAAATTCTTATTCACATACTGTATTGCCAAGTCAAGTTTCCCATACAAACTGTTTGCCGTCACTTTCCTTATACTCTCCTCGGTTACAAACCGGGAAAACAACTGCAACAAAATGCCATTGCTCTCCATTAACCGGGCAGTACAAAAGGAAATCTTCTCCTCATGTGACTCATAAATCATTCGATCGTTATCATAACGTTGCGGATCGGACACCATAAGATGTTTATACGGATTCAACTCCAAATAACGTTTCACCAAATCAAAGTCCATAGAATGTGCCGTCACTTTCAGATTCAGCTGCATAGGATTCGGAATGCCCGCATTTCCGGTCAGGTCATCAAAAAAACAAATGTAATAATGATCCATAAAATCATCGCATTCATAACTGTGGAAAGTAAATTTAGGAATCAGGAACAGTGTACCCGGAGTAAGCTCATAACTTATATTATTGATATAAACTTTCCCATTCCCCTTTTCAATATAATATAACCGGTAAAACGGACTTATCACATTTTTATAGTTCCACCAAGTACCTACACGCTTAAATCCCGCATAAATCATAGATAATGAATAAGTATTAGATACAGTTACAGCCATATTCAACGAATCTTTCAATTAGATACATCAAATATGGCTGTTTTCTATGATAAAAGCAAATATTCCCTGCTTATTATTTCAGGATACCTGCTATTTCAAACGTATTGAGTAAATACTCGGCCGGCCATTGAATTGCTGGATATTCATACGAAAACTACCGGTAGACAATGGTTCAGGCAAAGAGAACTCAATTGTGCCATAGCCCCATTTATCAAATGTAGCTTCCCTATCCAGCGCCACAGTAATCCATGCCAAAGAATCACCCGCTGTCCACGAAGTACTCACGTCACTATCAACGGCATAGGAAGCTCCATGATGTAAAGTATCATTCTTGTGTACACTACTTGCCATAGCCCTGGCATCTGTTGTAATAAATTGCGGCCTGTCCAGCTTTTCGGGAAGCAGAGCAAGCATATAGCATAGCTCCCAAACAAAAGGTACAGGCTGTCTTGTAAATGTAAGTCAGTTGTCTCATGATTCTCAGATTAAAATTTTATGCAAAAGTCTTGATTTTAATCCATTATCATAACGTCTAAATACGTGTTTTTCTTTGCAGAATCCGTGTTTCTCAACACAAACAATCCTTCAAAAGAAAAATCATGCCCGATCTGACAGTCCACGCAACATCATCCAAATTGACATCAGCAGTGAACCTCCCACAATGATTACTCCTCCTAATAACAATTGTATTGCATTGGGTTCTGTAATACTTGGAAATTCACGAAGTTCTGAAAAGAGAGCGAGTGAAAAGAAAAGAGAACACATCAGAAAAAGAATCCCCA
>CAQBGY010000210.1 GCA_948759685.1 uncultured Eubacterium sp. | reverse complement strand
AATTCATATTTGTTTTTCCGAAATTATCACTACATTTGCAGATATGGTCAATTTATTGCTATTCTTTAAAATAAAACAAGCGTGGAAACAGAAAGAATAAATAGAATAAAAGTAGTATTGGTTGAACAAAATAGAACAGGGAAATGGTTAGCAGAACAACTCCAAAAGAATGAAGCTACTATTTCTCGTTGGTGTTCCAATACTTCACAACCATCATTAGAAATGCTTGTCAAGATTGCGAATGTACTGAAAATAGATGTACGAAAACTGATTAATCCAAATAACAACGAAGAACGATATGGCGAATAAGAATCTGAATAAGGCTAAAGAAGCGAAAAAGGACGAGTTTTATACGCAACTTGAAGATATAAACAACGAACTGAAGCATTACCGTGAACATTTCCGTGGTAAAACAGTATTGTGTAATTGTGATGACCCACGTGTCAGCAATTTCTTCACCTATTTTGCTTACAACTTTGAATTTCTTGGATTGAAAAAGTTGATTACCACTTGTTACAAAAATCAAGATATGGACTTGTTCAGTCAGAACAAAAGTGAGCAAGCTGTATATTTGGTTTATGAAGGAGACAAAAACGGAGACCATATACCGAATGCAGATGAGATAGGTGTAATGCCATTAAAGGGGGATGGCGATTTTAGAAGTAAAGAGTGTATAGAACTTCTAAAAGAAGCGGATATAGTTGTCACTAATCCTCCATTTTCTTTATTTAGAGAATATGTTGCACAACTCATTGAATATGATAAGAAGTTCTTGATTATCGGACATCAAAATGCTATCAAGTACAAAGAAATATTCCCTCTTATCCAGCAAAATAAACTTTGGCTTGGCTATGGTTTTAAAGGAGGGGCAGGTCATTTTATCTCCCATTACGAGGATAAAGCTACGGCTGGTGACCACCGTGAAGGTATGATACGTGTTTCTGGAGTAACATGGTTCACAAATTTAGAAACGCCTAAAAGACATGAGAATATCATTCTTTATAAAAAGTATTCTCCCGAGGAATACCCTAAATATGAGAATTATGATGCTATAGATATTTCCAAAACAGCAGAAATTCCATGTGATTATGATGGAAAGATGGGAGTACCTATTACTTTCATGGATAAATACAACCCCGATCAATTCGAGATAATCGGTAATACATGCGATACAGACTGGATAAGATCTGTGGGATTCAAAATAATGGGACAAGGTACAATTGACAAATTGAGATTACAAGGAAACAAAGCTCATGTTACAGCTAACATGAACTCACCATACATATTGAAAGATGGAATTGTAATCCTACCTTATGCTCGTATTATCATTCGTAAAATTAAAAAATAACAGTCATGAATATAGATCCGAAATCCATAAAGATAGTCGACCTTATTGAAGGTTATAGTAATGATGCCGATACTGGTGTTAGAGGGTATGGTGGAAAGTTGGATATTCGTCCACCATATCAACGTGAGTTCCGATATGATTTAAAACAACAGCAAGCTGTCATTGATACCATTTTAAAGGGATATCCACTCAATATCATGTATTGGAGCGTAGGTGAAAATGGGAACTACGAAATGATTGATGGGCAACAACGCACATTGTCTATATGCGAGTTTCTTACCCACGGTTTCAACATAGAGGATAAAGACCGTGGCACTCTCTATTTCTCAACACTGACAAATGAGGAAAAAGAGAAGTTCTTAAACTATGAACTTACGGTATATTTCTGTGAGGGGACGGATAAAGAAAAACTGGATTGGTTTAGAGTTATCAACATCGCCGGAGAGAAATTACTTGACCAGGAACTTCTTAACGCTGTTTATACAGGCCCGTTTGTGACAGATGCCCGCCGTTACTTTTCAAAAACCGGTTGTCCTGCATACAAACTCGGTGCAGACTTTTTGAACGGCACTGCCATTGAACAGGCATATCTTTCAACCATCCTTAAATGGGCGGCACGCCATGATAGTATTGCTAAGATAGATGATTATATGGCGCAACATCAGTTTGACCCGAATGCCAACAAGTTGTGGGCTTATTTCGTGTCTATCATCACATGGATACGCTCCACCTTTCCGAAATATCGCCGTGAGATGAAAGGCTTGGATTGGGGCACGATGTTCGATGAGTTTGGTGAAGGCGTTTATGATACAGATGTACTTGAAAAGCAAATCCACGACTTGATGGAGGACGATGAGATTATGAAAAAATCCGGCATCTACCGTTATGTATTGAGTGGTGACCTGCGCGACCTCAGTTTCCGCACTTTTGACAAAAAACAAAAGCGTGAGGCATACGAGCGGCAAAATGGTATCTGCGTACACTGTGGCAAACATTTTGAACTTGAAGAAATGGAGGCAGACCACATAACCCCTTGGAAAGAAGGTGGTACGACAGTAGCAGAGAATTGCCAAATGCTTTGTAAAAATTGTAATAGAGTTAAGGGAGGAAAATAATTATAAAATAAAGGACTATGGCAACAAAGAAAAACAAACGAGTAGAGGTTATATCTCCTAAAATTAAATGTTTGGGTTGTGAAATAACATTTGAGCAAATACTTAGTGATATAAATGGAAAAAGATTTCAAAATGAATTCAAAGATCATGAAATTAGATTAATGCCTACTACGCACCCCAATTGTAATGTTGGTATAGTCATGACTGGACAAAATAAAGATCTACCTCCAAAACGAAATAATCAAACAGGTGAATTCTCTCAATTGAACCTTGATGTCAATAAAGAGAAATTATCTTTTGGAAATATATTCCTTTACGACAGTAGAATTAACGTCTTTTTCTATGAATTAAATATGAACGGATGTTATCTTGATAAGTTAGCTGAAAATATCCAAACTTATTGGAATAATCATTATGATGACAAAATTGAATTGTCATTTCTTCCAGTTTCTCGAAAAGGAGAATACCAACGTTTGATAAGAATGAGATATTATAAGGAGTTCTATGTAGAATTAACCAACCCGACAGAAATTTTACAAGATTATAAGGATAGTACATCTAGTCTATTTTCCATGGCAAAGAGTTATATTTCAAAAGGAATGAAAAATAATTCCGATGTATTTGTTTTGAAATTTGCAACTTTTGGAAAACGATTAAACAAGCTAGGATTATCATCTAAAGTGATTTTGGAATTAGCAAAGTCATTTGGATTCCTACTTGCTGGAGAGCAACGGAAAAATGTAAAAAAGTTACAAGTAAAAGGCTATTTTGCAGACCCAAACGAACCTCAAACATTACAGCCAATAAATCTCGTAAGTGATGTCTTTACTGTATATATCAAATTAACGACCCAAACATTGCATTCTAATCTTCAAGAAACAGAGCGGAAAGAAGAAATAGAAAAACTATATTTAAAGCACTTACCTGAGCTTAATTATATTTTCAACAGAGAAGGCAATGAGAGTCATTGAGAAATATGTTCCACTTCTTTTAGGAGTTTGGGTTAGTTATCTATTTTTTAAACATGAGATTGTGAACTATTCTGACTGTAAGGAATTTATAAAACAATTTACAACAATTGGCACATGTGCTTTTGGATTCTTACTGACTTTATTTGGGTTAATTATTCAAAGTGATAGCGATATTATTACCGAAATTCGAAAAAGAAAAATTCCATATAAAAGATTTATTTTCTACAATAGAAAAGTAGTTTTTATCTCTCTTTTTTTAACCATCTACTCATATATTTTAGGCTATCTTGATTGGAATAGCTTACTTTCAAGCCATGACAAGATTCCTATAATTATGGTGTCTATTTTCTTTGGAGGATTCTGTTGGTTTCTAATTGAGGTTATCTATTTTCTCATAATATTCTATATTTTAATTCAAGATAAAAATGATACAATTCAATAATGCAGAAATTCAAGCAATAGCTTTACATAAGGTCGGGAATAAATATATTGACGAACCCTTAGTTTTATCAAAGAATCTTGTTGACACTGATGATTTAACTAAGGAAATCCTTTCAAGATATTTTTTGTCAAAGTTTAATTTCGTGGAACTTTATGTACTATCTCACCAAATTGATCTTAAATATAATGAAGTCTATTCCATTGCCGATAGAATATTCAAGAAAGGTTCTATTTGTATTTCAGATACAATAGATTTAGCAAAACATTTATATGAACAAAGTGTACACCCTAAAATAAAAGGTGGAGAGTTTTATATTGTATATTTTGAAGATTGCATTATTGATGAAAAAAGAGTAAATGCAATTGGGCTTTTTAAGTCAGAAAACAAAGATACATTCTTAAAAATATATCCTAAAGGAGATAGTTTTGAAATTGAAAGTGAAAAAGGTATCAATATCAACAGACTAGATAAAGGCTGTTTGATTTTCAATGTAGAAAAAGAAAAAGGTTATGTAGTTGCTATCGTAGATAACGTGAACAAAGGTTCAGAAGCCAAGTATTGGACAGAAGATTTTCTGCATATTCGGTCAAGAAAAGATAGCTTCAATCAAACACAAAACATGCTGTCTCTATGCAAGAGTTTCGTTTCTCAATTACCAAGTGATAATGGTAAAGTCGAAAAAGCAACATATATGAACAGAAGTGTGGAAGCTTTGAAAGAGGAATCTGTTAATGTAGAAACTTTTGCGGAACAGGTTTTTGAAACTCCAGAATTAGTTTCTGAGTTCAAACAGTATAAAGAAAGTTATCAGAAAGAGAGAGATATTGAAATTGACGATTCTTTTGCTACTGCATCTAATGCAATCAAACGTAGAGCTACAGGTACAATGACAACAATTAAGCTTGATAAGAACTTTGATATAAACATTCATGGCGGAGAGCAATATATAAAAAGAGGCTATGATGAGAAGCGAAAAATGCATTACTATCAGTTGTTTTTTAAAGAAGAAAAATAGGCAATGAACGAACAAAACAAAATAATACTTTATCAGGATGACAACGAAATAACTCGTGTATCTGTTCGTTTTGCTGATGAAGATTTGTGGCTGACACAAAATCAGTTGGCAGAAATTTATTGTACTACACAACAAAATATCAGCCAGCATGTGGACAATATATATAAAGATGGAGAGTTGACCACAGAAGCAACCAACAAGAAATTCTTGTTAGTTCGCCAGGAGGGAAATCGTCAGGTAAAACGTAACATTGACCACTATAATCTTGATATGATCATCGCCTTGGGTTATCGTGTGCAGTCTCAGGTAGCAACCCGTTTCCGCCGTTGGGCAACACAACGGCTTCACGAATATATTCAAAAGGGATTTGCTATGGATGACGAACGATTGAAACAAGGTGGCAACCGTTATTTTCGAGAGTTATTACAACGCATTAGGGATATTCGCAGTAGCGAGCGCAACTTCTATCAGCAAATCACCGATATTTATGCTACGGCCATGGATTATGACCCACGTGACGAGATGACAAAGACCTTTTTTGCCACCGTTCAGAACAAGTTGCATTATGCAGTTCACGAGAATACGGCAGCTGAGGTTATTTACAATCGTGTGGACAATGAGAAGCCGTTTGTGGGTATGACAAACTTCAAGGGAAACTATGTGACTAAGGATGATGTAAAGATTGCCAAGAACTATTTGTCTGAGATTGAACTTCAACGTCTGAATCTGCTTGTTTCCGGTTTCCTGGACTTTGCCGAGTTCCAAGCATTGGAAATGAATCCTATGACAATGAAAGATTGGATAGAAGCACTGGACAACCAAATTATAGCACACAAGCGAAAGGTTTTGATTGGCAAGGGAAACATTTCGCATAAACAAGCGATTGAGAAGGCAGAAAAGGAGTTTGCTATCTATCGCAAGCGTGAAATGGAACTACTTGAAAGCGATTTTGATAAGGAAATCAAGAAATTGAAAGATAACAATGGTAAAAGTTCAAACTAATTCACTACCTTTGCCTTTGGAAACCTTCACGCAACCTTGCGCAAAACAACGCAAGTCATTGGTGGAGCAATCGGAGGAGATTACAATTGAGTAGCTTTTAGAAAATAATGATATTCAGCCACTTGAAGAAGGATTACGATTCCTGGTGGCACCACTTAGAAGAGAAGCAAAAGACAGTAAAATCCTGATTT
>CAQBGY010000209.1 GCA_948759685.1 uncultured Eubacterium sp. | reverse complement strand
AACGTAAAATCCCCAGACAGCAACTTTGTCAATTTTCCTAAAGTTGGTGCATATGAGGAACTGCCCCTGTTCCTTACTCTCTCTTTTATCTAAGTTCTTATCTCTATTCTCTATACTCTTATCTCTAATCTCTGGTGGACACAATTGGGACAAAAGTGGGACATTGTCCCGATTGTGTCCTATGTCAGTATTTTTGTCTGTCAAAAGCAACATATTCTCCTCCACTTTCTGCCTGCGGTATCTTGCCTTGCGCTCCCCATCGGACGAACCTTTCCCCGTCATTTCCTGAATTTCCGGCATATAAAAGATGTTGTCCTCCAAGACTTCCACAAGACCAAGCTGCATAAACGCCCGCATTGCCCTCTCAACTGTGCCTACCTCATGTCTTGTAAGCAGTGCTATCATCTCCGCCGAAAGCGGCGTCATCTCGTTTAAGAGCAGTTTCCCGTTATGCTGTAATGATTTCAGGTACAGCTTGAGCAGGATATTCACATACAAAATGCCGTCTTTTGAACCTTCCAATACCACAATCTCACGCTGGTCAAAAAAATCCTCTTTGAGCTTGAGGAAATAATATTTCTTATTCTCTGCCATAATTACCCCTTTCCTTTTTTGCGCTTTTTTGCTCCCCAAGATTGGGAAGTATTTCGTTCTGTTTTGCTTTATCCCTCTGAACCATTGCCGCCTTGTCCACAATCTCCGCAAGTTCCCCAAGTATGGCGTCATTTTCCGCCAAATCATGTTTTATCCTTGCGCTTTCTGCTTTCAGCCCGTCAAGCTCCTTTTTCCATGTTTTTGGAAGCAGCTTATCCGTACCGCTCATATTTTTTAGCCCTGTGCGGTAGGAGAGGGCGGTTTCAATCTTATCTGCATTTTTGTCATAATAAGACTGTTTCTGCCTGCCGGAAAGACTTTCATACTTTTTCAGGTATTCCGCATACGGCTTGTAGGCTTGATAAATGTCCACGATATTGGACATCTTTTTCAGCTTTGCATTTAATTCACGCTGTCTGTGAATGTTGTCGCTCCGCCGCTTTTTGGTTTCCTCCATCAGCCTGCGCAAATCTTCAAACGTTTCAATATTGTGCGATTGCAGGAATGACACCATAGAGGAAAAATCTTTTATGTTGCCTGTTTTCATGTCTGTACGCTGCCGGATATTGTTGTCCTGAATAAATGCGCTTCGGTTTTTCTGCCATTCCATCAAAATTTCAATCAGGCTTTCCTCTTTCTTTTCCTGCAACACCACTTCATTTTCTTTCTCCTGTCCAGCCAATTTTTTCTCTTTTTCAAGAAAAGCAATCTTATCCGTCAGACGCTCAATGTTCTCCATACTGGATATGATGAGGTCATTGATTTTTTTAATCTCCCTGTTCATGTTTCCAATTTCTGTTTTGATGCCCCTGCGTTCCATTGCGGTCACTGCCGCACCCATGTGGATTGTCGGCAAAAGGTCTATGCCCTGTCTTTCAAAAGAACGGTGTTCCGCCGTTATCTCATAGCCGTTCTTTTTATAAAAATCAGTTTCAATATCTGCCCACAATGCCCGCCATTTTTCCACGTTTCCCTTATCGTCCCAGTCAGTGGCATAAACCTTATGCGATTTGTAATCGTCTCCTTTGGGAGTTGGGATTTTCTGACCGTTTTTATCAAGGTCATATTCCCGCCAGCATTTCTTTTTGACAAAGCTTCCGTCTTTTTCAAACGGGCGCATGGTGAGCATGAGATGACAATGCGGGTTTGGATTCTCATGGTCAGGATTGTGCAGGTTCATGTCAACGACCATTCCCTTATCCCTGAAAAATTCTGCAAGCGTTTTCGCCGCCTTTAACCGTTCGTCCGCATCCAGTTCACAGGGCAGTGAAAATTCAATTTCCCTTGAAAGCTGCGCCCTGCTCCCTTTTTCAAAATTTTCAACTGCGTTCCATAAAACGGAACGGTCAGCAAATTCTTTCGGCGCATATCCAGGCAGTAGGATTTCAGAATATATCACATGACCTTTCCTTGAAAAGTCTTTTACTTCCCCATCGTATTCGCAGTAAATTTTTGTTGCGCTCCGGTATGCGGCAGAAGCCACAGCCGACTGCGGCTTTTCCCCACCCCTGCTGATAATCTTTGCATTAAGGTGTATCATTTTCGTGCTTATATGTATCCCCTCCTTTTTCTGCTTTTTCTATCCCCGACGGAAAACGTAGCTTTGCTATGTTTGACAAGGGCGCACTTATACACGCTTCGCGTGTGTGCGCCCTGCGGGGCTTTGCCTGCCTTGCGGCAGTCAACAGGGGAAACGACAATTCCCCTACGGGCGTTCCGCCCTACCCTTTAGTGAACTTTGCGTTCAGATAAAGGCTAAAAAACAGCCTTTATCTGCCCACAAAGTTTTATAATACTGCCCACCATGCAACAGCCTATAAACTGATTTTTTCTATTCTGTCGGGGATTTTGTTTTTGCTTTTTCGGTCAAAATATTCTGCATGATACGCCGAAAAGATAAATCCGAAAACAACATATTCAGAATATCCTTTACCCTGTCATCATCAAGCGTGGCAAGCTGTTCTTTTGAAACATTCAGCTTTTCCCTGAGAAGATATTCAAAATGGCTTCCCCATACAATGTTGCGGTGTCGGCGTTCCTTTTCTGTCATGCCCTTTATCTGATTACGGAGTTTTGCTTCCCTGTGTTTTGCAATGGCAAGTTCAACTTTTGTTTTCTTTAATTCCGCATCAATCGCATCCCTGCTCTTTAATTTATTTTCACTCATTTTTTCACTTCCCCTCTACCCTTAACGCTGTTAATAGTGAATATATATAACGGACATATGAAAAGAGGACACCCATATACTGAATGTCCCCCGCCTGTGCTTAATCACGCCTGTTTATTTTTCACTGTAATGCATATCAAATTTCCATGTAATAAACATGAGCCTCCGTACAAGCCTTTCAAAAAGTTCATTGTTAAATCTGCCATCCTCCATGCTTAATCTTGTCATGTATGGCTTAAGCAGCCTTATAACCCCCTGCATAGCGTCATAATCGCCTAACACTGCTTTTTCCAATGTTTCATAGGTAATGCTGTTGTATTTATTTTCCATGACGCATTTCCTCCATCAGCAGCCGCAGCTTTTTTATGGCATTATTCCTCTGGTCACAAATGGTAGTTCTTCCTGTGCCATAGATTTCGCCAATCTCCCTGTCATTCAGACCGACAATGTAATACAGTAGCACGATCTGTAAATATTTGTCTGACAGTTCCCTTAACGCCTGTGCCAAATCACCGTCAACTATGCCGATTTCATATCCCATAACTGAAAAATAATCAGCATGGTATATGTCAAATATTTTTTCAAGCATACCTGACTGTTTGGGTGAAAGCATCTCAATATGCGTTTCACGCTCTGCCCTGTGTTTCTGTTCATTGTAATAATTTTTCTTTTCATACATCAAAGCTGTCCGACAGAATAGTACAAACTGCCGCACTGTCTTATCTTCCTTATCCGTCATTGTCCTGACCTCCATTTCTAAAATTGACTGCATCTAAAGTGAAGTCAGGACGGGTGGAGAATGACAGTGTTTAATTGATTTGAAATGCAGAAAAGCGTTCATTGTTTTTCTTCCAATAAACGCTTTCCCGCCTTAACGCACTATAAATCTACTAAATCCTATACGCTATATCAGTCTAATGGTTTTTTCATCCATGACATCAAACCTCTAAGTTCAGCTCCAACCTTTTCAAGCTCATGCTCTGATTCAATCTGTTTTTTCGCATTGAAATAAGTTCTCCCTGCCTGATTCTCAAGAAGCCAGTCTTTTGCAAATTTTCCTTCCTGAACATCTTTGAGAATATTTTTCATGGCTTTCCTTGTTTCATCAGTGATAATCTTCTCACCGGTTATGTAGTCACCATACTCCGCAGTATCACTGACAGAATATCTCATCATTGTCAGACCGCCTCTATTGATAAGGTCAACAATCAGTTTCATTTCATGGCAGCATTCAAAATATGCCATTTCCGGTTGATAGCCAGCTTCAACCAACGTTTCAAATCCTGCTTTGATTAAAGCTGAAACACCACCGCAGAGTACAGCCTGCTCTCCAAAAAGATCTGTTTCCGTTTCCTCTTTGAATGAAGTTTCTATCACTCCGGCTCTTGCCCCGCCAATTCCAAGTGCATAGGCAAGTGCTGTTTCCCTTGCTTTTCCAGAAGCATCCTGATGAATTGCAATCAGACATGGAACTCCTTTTCCTTCTAAGAACTGACTCCTGACAGTATGACCGGGACCTTTCGGTGCAATTAAGAATACATCAACGAAAGGCGGTGGCACAATCAGACCATAATGTATTACAAACCCATGTGCAAATATTAAAGCCTTTCCCTTTGTAAGATTGGGTTCAATGGATTCTTTATACAATTTCGCCTGTTTTTCATCATTGACCAGCATCATAATAATATCTGCCTCTTTTGCGGCTTCTGCCGCCGTAACCACCGTCAAGCCTGCTTCTTCCGCTTTTGCCCAAGATTTGCTGCCCTGATACAGTCCGACAATAACATCTACTCCGCTTTCATGCAAATTAAGTGCATGAGCATGACCCTGACTGCCATAGCCTATGATTGCAACCTTTTTCCCGTCTAAAACCTGAAGGTTACAATCCTGTTCATGATAAATTTTTGCCATTGATATGACCTCCTATATATTGAATTTATTATAAATGGCAATCAAAATTTGTTTGATGCCACAATAAACATACGTCTTTTTTACTTCTTTATTTTTCTGACAAACTCCTGCATCATCTGTGTCATCCTGTCTTTATCTCCCTTGTTTTCGATAAGACGGTTAATTACCATATCATGCAGTATATAATCTTCCATCAGATAAATATGGCTCGAATCTTCTGTATAAAAGGCATCTTTATCTATTTCAGCAGAATATCCATATAACAATTTTTTGCCATCTGCTGAAAGAATGAACCAATGCATATTTTCCGGCATATTATGTATTTTGCTGTTAAAATGCTTTTCAATTCCCTCTATTGGGTTTTTAATGTCATGACTGATTCCCAAAACATTACATCCACGTTCTTTACATTCTTCCAACTCAGGTAAAAGCAATTCGTACATCTGATTCCACATTGAAATAATGACATACTGATCCGCTTCATTTAAGAGCTGTCTGCAATAAGCAACTATATTTTCTTTCCCTTTTACCGTAAAAACATAAATATCCTGTTTATTTTCCTCTGCTTCTAAGTCCTGAAGATTGCTTTTTACTTCTTCATAATCGCTTTCCCATTCCTTTTTTATTCTCTCCAAAAATATTTTACTTGGCACAGGTGTATAAATTTTTACGTTTTCACTGCTTTCTTCCACCATAGCAAGTCCAAGTTTTGTAATGGATTCCAATACATCATAAATTCTTGCTCTTGGTATACCGGATTCCTTGCTTATTTTGTAAGCGTTTGACGTTCCAATTTTTAACAGGCTTGCATAAGCCTTTGCTTCATATAGGTTTAATCCGAACTTTTGTAACTTATCAAGCATTGTATCTTTCATCTCAATATTTTCCCTTTCACTTACACTAATTTCTTAACAATAGTCAAATGCGCTCTGCAATCAGTTTTCCCATATCTTCCGTGCCTACCTGTTTAACAGACTGATTCCTGTTCTTCTCTTGCGGCATTATATCAACTGTGCGATAACCTTCTGCTAAAACTTGTTTAACTGCCGTTTCAATCCTTCCTGCTTCTTCCTCTAAATCGAAAGAGTAACGAAGCATCATTGCCGCACTTAATATTGTTGCAATCGGATTTGCCACACCCTTTCCGGCAATATCCGGCGCAGCGCCACCACTTGGCTCATATAAACCAAATTTCGTATCATTCAAGCTCGCTGATGAGAGCATACCGATTGAACCTGTAATAGCACTTGCTTCATCTGACAAAATATCACCAAACATATTTTCGGCAAGAATGACATCAAACTGATTCGGATTTTTAACAAGTTGCATTGCACAATTATCTACAATCATATGTTCCAATGTTACTCCTGGATAGACCTCTGCAACTTCCTCAACAATTTTTCTCCACAGCCTTGAAGAATC
>CAQBGY010000208.1:5734-6102 GCA_948759685.1 uncultured Eubacterium sp. | reverse complement strand
GACTGCCCTATTCTGTACTATACGATGTATTTTATACCCTGGTACTAAAATATGTGTCGCATCAAAAAATAGAAATCAGGCAAACGAAGTCCTAGAGAAGATAACTACTGACTTTATGGATAAATCTGATAATTTGAAATTAGAAATTGAAGATTATTCTGTTGGTCAAAATAAAGCATACATACTTTTTAAGAATGGTTCTTGGATAAAGGTTGTAACTGCATCGGATTCAGGAAGATCGGCTCGTGCAAATATCTTGATTACTGATGAGTTTAGAATGGTAGACTTAAACGTAATCAATACTGTTCTTAGAAAATTCTTAACAGCTCCTAGAACTCCAAAATATTTAAGTAAAAAAGAGTATAAAC
>CAQBGY010000208.1:0-5724 GCA_948759685.1 uncultured Eubacterium sp. | reverse complement strand
TCTTTCCCTACACGACGCTCTTCCGATCTAAGAGTATAAACACTTAGTAGAAAGAAATAAAGAGATATATATGTCGAGCTGCTGGTTCAAGAGCCACTGGTCTTTTGAAAAGGCAAAAGCTTATTGTGCAAATCTTGTTAATGATACTAAGAAATATTTTATATGTGGACTCCCGTATCAAATTTCAATCAAAGAAAGTTTGTTATCAAGAGAACAAGTTGAAGATGAAATGTCAGAAGCAGATTTTTCTGAAATGGCTTGGGATATGGAAATGGGCTGCCTTTGGTATGGTGATAAAGATGGAAGTTTATTTTCATATGAAGACACTTCTAAAAATCGTGTCCTAAAGAAATGCGTATATCCTGAACATATATCAAGGTTAATTCCAGCAAAAGATATAAAAATACCAGAACTCAAACCAAATGAACAAAGAATCATATCTACGGACGTTGCCTTACTTGCTTCTAAAAAGCAAAATAACGATGCTGCTTCTATTTTTATCAATAGTGCAATTCCTACAAATAATCAAAAGTATATTGGAAATATGATTTATACGGAAAACCACGAAGGATTAAATACAGACGAATTGGCTTTAATTATTCGCAGATATTTTGATATGTATAAATGTACTTATATTGCTCTTGATGTTAAAGGTATTGGTCTTGGCGTTTATGATTGTTTGATTAAAGATATGTATGATCCAATCATGGGTAAAACATATGGTGCTTTAAGTTGCTGTAATGATAAAGTATATGCAGATAGATGTAAGGTTCAAAATGCTCCAAAAGTAATCTGGGCAATACAAGCTACTGCTCAATTTAATAATGATATGTATCTGAGTTTAAGAGAAGGTTTTCGTCAGCATAAAATCAATTTACTTATAAATGAATTTGAAGCAGAAGAAATTCTAAAGGATACTCGTGGTTATAATTCTTTACAAGTAAGTGATAAAACATTATTACAGTTACCGTATATTCATACCACTCTGCTCATCAATGAATTAATCAATCTTGAATATGAAGCAAAAGGGGTAAATATTAAAGTGTATGAAAAATCTGGTATGAGAAAAGACCGTGTATCTAGTGTTGGTTACAATTATTGGGTTCAGTGTCAATTAGAAACACGCTTGAAAAAACCGAATAATACATCAACCAACGTCTCCTCTCTTACTGCTCTTGCACGAAAACCAAAACTATATTCTCATTAGAAAGGCGGTGAGCAAACATTAAAGAAAATATAAATAACAACGGAGCAATAAAAGAACAGTTTCAAGAAGATAAAAAGAATATAGATAGTTTTCTGAATGGGAAATCACCGACTTTTTCGTTTACAGCACTTAAACGCTTATGCCTTAGTGAGCTTAGTTATAGAGGTGCTTTTGATAGATATGGCAGATTGTGTGGTTTTACCAGAGATCAAATTTTAAGAATGGCTCAGTACCCAGAACAATACGGTAAAGGCGTGGTACGACTTTCACAATATATGTACCTTAAAAGTGGGTATTATAAAAGACTTATAGATTACTTTACTGATATGGCAGTAATAAATTGGACTGTTGATTTAATTCTAAAGGACACAAAAATCAATGAAAAAACCATTCAGTCAAATTATTATAAATATGTAGACCAAGTTAATAAATTCAAATTAGAAAATCGTATATCTGACATCATGAAAAAACTTTTTATTGAAGATATATGCTTTGGATTTGTTACAGAAACAGAAACGGATATTTCTATATATTGGATTGATTCTAAATACTGCGAAATAAAAAGTATTGTAAATGGAAATGTATATCAATATGCTATTAATCGAAGTCTTCTAACTGATTCATATTTCAATACTCTCCCACTAGAATTACAAGAACTATTGGAAGAGTCAAAGAAAATATCCCCAAATAACATGGTTATGATTCCATATGAAAAATCTTTATGTTTAAAGTATAACAATGATTTTATTTATCCATATCCGGCTTTGTTTCAAATAATAATCTCCATACTTGACATTGATGACTATAAGGATTTGGCAAAAGCAAAAACAGAGGCAGATGCTTATAAATTAGTTTGTCTTGAAATACCAACTAACGAAGATGGGCAGATGTCTATGGGTGATGAAATTATCACACCATTCACTGAAATGACCAAGAATGTTGTACCTACATCCTGGGGCGTTGTACCAACACCAATGAAGATGCAGTTATTAGAATCAAAATCTACTGCATCAGACGATTCTAATAAAGTCGCTGATGCTGTTGAGAATTTCTATACAGAATGTGGGATTTCTAAAGCTCTTATATCCTCTGCCTCTTCTGGATCAGAATTAAAATACTCTATTAAGGTTGATTCATCTGACATTTATAGAATTTATCGAATGTTAGAATCTTGGGTTGATTTACAGATGAAATTGCGTGGTCATGTTTATAAAACATATCAGTTTGAATACAGTATTCTTCCTACTACTGTTTTTGATATAAGTGATTACATAGATACACAACTAAAATTAGCACAAGTGTCAGCACCAGTAAAAGGGCGTATGCTCGCTGCCAACGGTATAAATACCGCCAAACTTTTAGGTAATTCTATTTTGGAAAATTCTATTCTGGGTGATGTTTTTGATAAATGGAAACCGCTGAATACATCATATACACAAAGCGGTAATAATTCTGATATTACAGATAAAGGTGGCAGACCACAAAAGAGTGAAGATGATTTATCTGATAGTGGTACTCAGACTAGAGAAGATGATGAAAACAATAAAGCAAATAGAGATGTTTAGGTAGGTGATTGAACATATGGGTGAAGTATTGATTTTAGACCAAGTAAAAGCAGATACTCTTCTATCACTTGGTTTTAAATATACAAAAAGAATCATTGACAATAAAGAAGTATTCGTATTTATACAGACGAATGAACTCATGAAGGAACTGAACTCAAAGTTTGAGCAAGGTTCTTTTTTTGTGCAGAAAACAATTTGCTTTTAGAGAAATATGTATTGTAATGGTTGGTTGGATAAACCAGTAAAGAGTAATATAGGATAACTAACACTCTCCTATCTCTACCTCTAAAGAAATGAGACTTGGATTGATATAATTCAAGTCTTTATATTGAGGAGGTAATTATTATAAGTTACAACAAGAAAACTGGAATGTATGAAGGATATATTTATTGCATTACAAATAAGGTTAATGGTAAAAAATATGTTGGTCAAACAAATACAACTATAGATTTTAGATTTCAACAACATCAATACAGAAGTACAAAAGCAAAATATACACAACCAATATATAGTGCATTTAAGAAATATGGAATAGATTCTTTTTCTGTAATAGAGGTTTGTAAATTAGAATGTAAAACAAAAGAACAACTCGCAGAATTATTGAATAAAAAAGAAATATTTTTTATTGATCAATATAATTCAAAAGTTCCTAATGGATACAATGTTCTTAATGGTGGTAATGTGAATCCTACATATATAACAGCAATTCCTGTTTATCAATTTGATATTTATGGTAATTTAATATTTGCATATAAATCAATTGCTGAATGTGTACATGCAATAGGACTAAAGGGCGAAGTAGCACTAAGAAAACATATAAAAGAATTAACATCATATAAAGGATATTATTGGTCTTTTAGCAAAGATATTGATATTTCTAAATATAAATTTGTATATAGTACAAAACCAATTTATCAATATGATATGAAAGGAAATTTATTAAATAAATATATTTCTTCAAAATCAGTAGATACAAATACTATCTCTCCTTGTACTGTCCAGAGAGCATGTAGTAAAAAGCCACATTATGCAAAAGGCTATATTTGGTTATATAAAGATACTATCGCACAAGAAGAAATAGATGATGCAAATATATATTTAAAAGATTTACAAATAAATATTGCAAAAAGAAAACCAACTAAAGCTGGGTTTAATGACAATCCATTTACTAAACCTGTATATCAATTTACCCTTGAAGGAAATTTTGTTAAGAGGTGGAATTCTATCTCAGAAGCAAGTTTATTTATTAGTAATGGTAAAAGCGCAGGAAGGTTAGCATCTGTTTTGTCTGGAACATCATCTCAATCACATGGTTATTTGTGGAGTTATTCAGAAAATCCACCTAAAAAATATAAAACACGAATAGAAAAGTTTGGTAAGAAAGTTAATCAATATGATTTAGATTTTAATTATATTACTACTTTTGATAGTGTAATTGAAGCATCATTAAGTGTTGGTTCTAATTTTTATCAATCAATAAGCCATTGTTGCCAAGGGGTTACACATCATTCTTTTGGATATATATGGAGATACGTTGGAGAAAATGATGATAATCCATATTTATATTATGAAAAAATGGGATATATGCAACCAGTAGATATGTTTGATTTAGATGGAAAATATATTGATTCTTATGATGATATGATACATATTTCAGATAATTATAATCCTTCATTCATATTGAGATGTTGTAAAGGAAAACTTAAAAAAGCATATAATCATATTTGGAAATTTAATAAAGATATAAAAGAGAGTGCTTAAATGTACTCTTTTATTATGCATTTTTTCAGGAAGGAGGACAAGACATTAATTGAGTAAACAAAACTTAAAAAATATTGAAATGACTGCAAAATTTTCTAATTTTGAAGTCTTAAATGAAGATTTTACACGTTGTAGATGCAGTATTTTTTATACAGGTCGTAACAGAAACTATTCTGATATTACTGAAGCTGCATTGGATAAATTTATCGCTCGCAAAGGATATGCAAACATTCCTGTGGTGGCGCATCTCATGAAAGATGATGACGGAAATTTCTACGTGGGATCGCATGATAGAAAAATAATTCTTAGCAATGAAGGAATTGATTTTATTGATGAAACGATTCCTTACGGTGTAATTCCAGAAGATTGTAATCCATCAAAAGATTTAATTACAGAAAAGTCAGGAATGCAGAGAAAATATTTTTCCGTTGATGTTATTTTATGGTCACATCGGTATCCAATTATGGAGGCATCATATAATGACGAGATTTATTTTAATCAATCAATGGAAATAGTGTTTGACTCATGTGAAACGGATTCTGACGGTTATGTTGTTGTTCATGATTTTCATATGTCTGCATTATGTCTCTTAAACAAACGTGACAGTTCAGGAACTGATGGTAACAACAAAAATCAGGAACCGTGTTTTGAATCTTCACAAGTCAAGAAATTCTCTATTGATGAATCAAAATTCAAACAGAATTTTGAACTGATGTTAGAAAAATTAAAACAATATGAATCTGATGGTACAAGCAATACTGCTACTACCACTGTTCAAAATAATGTAACAAATAACAATCCACATATGGAAGGAGAAAACAAAATGGATTTAACTAAGTTTACTGCTCTTCTTTCAAACATTAAATGTGAAGGTAATGATTGTGTCAGATATGAACTTTTATCAGCAGATGAAAATAAGATTTATGTGTTTGATAAAGAAGATGGATACAAGATTTACTCTGTTGAGTATGTAAATTCTAACGATGGCGATCCTGTTATCAATTGGAATACAAAAACAGAGGGTGATATTACTTTTGCAGAAAAGTCTGAAGAAGTTTCACATCTAACCGCAATTTATAATGAAATCAATGATACTTTGAGTAGAAAGTATGCTGCAGATTATCAGGTAAAGTTAGATCTTAATCTCCCAAAATAATTATACACAGGTTGAAGCTAAAAGCTGATCAAACC
>CAQBGY010000207.1 GCA_948759685.1 uncultured Eubacterium sp. | reverse complement strand
GTTATGCACTTTTCCATAATGCGGTCTTTAATGATAAGTCTGCAAATTTTACAAATATTTGACAAAAGTTGTGTTTTTGATTTTACAGACAGCACTTATCATAATAATCACAGAACAAAAAATATCAGATAGAAAAGGAGAAAATGTATCATGAAAAAATTTGTCACACTTATTGCGATTGTATCACTTATGCTTACTGCTATGACAGGATGTGGGAAAACAGTCAGTGGATCGGTATCTACGGACGGTTCAACTTCTATGGAAAAAGTCATTGGCGCTTTGGGAGAAGCCTTTGAGGGAAACAATTCCGGCGTAACCTTTACATATAATCCTACCGGCTCCGGTTCTGGAGTTACAGCGGTTGCAGAAGGACGTTGTGATATTGGTCTTTCCAGCCGTAACTTAAAGGATGAAGAAAAGGCACAGGGGTTGACTGAAACGATACTGGCTCTTGATGGCATTGCCGTTATTGTAAATCCTGATAATCCGGTAAATGACCTTGACCTTGAAACGATTGGCAGAATTTATAGGGGTGAAATAACGAATTGGAAGGACATAGGCGGTAATGATTTGGAAATTGTACTGATTGGTCGTGAAGCGGGAAGTGGTACAAGAGATGGCTTTGAATCCATTACAGATACGGAAGATGTCTGCAAATACCGTCAGGAACTTACATCTACCGGGGATGTGATAACAACGGTGGCGGGCAATCCAGCGGCAATCGGTTATGCTTCCCTTGCGTCTGTAAAGGAAACTGTAAAAGCACTTTCTGTCGGCGGCATTATGCCTACGGAGGAAACAGTCAAAGATGGCAGTTATGTAGTGCAGCGCCCTTTTGTATTAGTTACAAGGAGCAATGTAGAACTTTCGGAGGCTGCACAGAAATTCTTTGACTATATTACATCATCTGAAGCAAATGAGATTATCTCATCTGCGGGTGCTGTGCCGGTAAACTAAAGGCTTTGAAAGGTGGAGTCAAATGAAAAACAGAAAACGGCTTATGGAGAATGCCATACATGGCATTTTCCTGATACTTGGTCTGATTACGGTTGGCTGTGTGCTTTTAATTACAATTTATCTTGTCATATCCGGTATTCCTGCTATCCGTAAAATAGGTGTTTTGAAATTCCTTTTTGGGAAAAAGTGGGCTTCTACGGCAGCACAGCCGCAATATGGCATTTTGCCTTTTATCCTCACAAGTATTTACGGTACGGCTGGTGCAATTGTAATCGGAGTGCCGGTTGGCTTTCTGACAGCAGTTTACCTCTCTAAAATTGCGCCGCCAAAAGTAAAAACTGTTATAGAAACGGCGGTCAGTCTGCTGGCGGGCATTCCGTCAGTGGTTTATGGACTTGTAGGAATGATGGTGCTTGTTCCGGGGATACGGACCCTCTTTCATATTCCGGACGGGGCAAGTCTGTTTGCTGCCATTATAGTGCTTGCCATTATGATTTTACCATCAATTATCAAAGTATCGCTTACGGCGTTAGAAGCAGTTCCAAAGGAATATGAGGATGCTTCCCTTGCACTTGGAGCAACGCCGGTTGAAACATATTTCCGTGTATCTGTTCCGGCAGCAAAAAGCGGTATCGCAGCGGCTGTCGTGTTAGGAGTTGGCAGGGCTATCGGAGAGGCAATGGCTATTATGATGGTGGCAGGGAACGCACCTAATATGCCGGGGATGTTTCAAAGTGTACGTTTCCTTACAACCGCCGTGGCAAGTGAAATGTCCTATGCGGCTGACGGGAGTTTACAAAAACAGGCATTGTTTTCCATTGCGTTGGTGCTGTTCCTCTTTATCATGCTGATAAATGCCGTGTTGAATTTCTTTTTGAAACATAGTAAGGAGTAAATGAAAATGCAAAAACAATCTATTTCAACTAAAAGGAAAGCATACATTACCGTCATGCGTGTAATGATGGGAATTTCCGTGAGCGTTACCTGTGCATTGGTATTATTTTTAATCGGCTATGTATTGTGGAAAGGACTGCCGAATGTATCATGGGAACTGCTTACTACAAAACCGAGTTATCTGTCGAACCGCATAGGGATTCTGCCGGATATTCTCAATACGGTCTATATTGTGCTGGCAACTTTGGTATTGGTTCTTCCTCTTGGGGTAGGTGCTGCAATTTATCTGACGGAATATGCCAAAAATAAAAAGCTGGTAGAAATGATTGAATACACTGCTGAAACATTATCGGGGATTCCGTCTATTATTTATGGTCTTGTGGGGATGCTGTTTTTCTGTCAGTTTTTTGGTATGAAAACTTCCCTCTTAGCAGGGGCATTTACACTGGTAATCATGAATCTGCCCACGGTCATGCGTACCACTCAGGAGAGCCTGAAAACGGTGCCGCAAAGTTACCGTGAAGGTGCTTTCGGACTTGGGGCTGGAAAATGGCGTGTGATTTATACCGTTGTACTTCCCGGCTGTATTGAAGGTGTCATAACGGGCTGTATCCTGTCTGTCGGGCGTATTCTTGGGGAATCGGCGGCACTTCTTTTTACGGCTGGTTTTGCCCACGCTCTGAATGGAATCTTTGAGGGGCTTGGCAGTGCAGGGGCAACACTGACAGTTGCATTATATGTCTATGCAAAGGAAAATGGAGAATTTGGAATTGCTTTTGCTATTGCCGCTATCCTGATGATTTTGACCATGTTCATCAATTTGTCGGCGGCATTGGTGGGCAGATATTTCCAAAGAAGGAGAATTGTATGAGTAATGTTATGACAGTGAAAGACCTGTGTCTTTGGTATGGCAGTGCGCAGGCTTTGAAAGATATAAATATTGAAATTGAGGAACGGAGCATTACAGCTCTGATTGGTCCCTCCGGGTGTGGAAAATCTACTTTTCTTAAATCTTTAAATCGAATGAATGATCTTATTACTGGTGTAAGGATTACGGGAGAAGTGTGTTATAGGAATTATAATATTTTTGATGCAGATATTGATGTCAATGAGCTTCGCCGCAGCATTGGCATGGTCTTTCAAAAGCCTAATCCGTTTCCGATGAGTATTTATGATAATATTGCTTATGGACCAAGGACACATGGCATAAAAAATAAAGCAAAACTGGACGATATCGTAGAACACTCCCTGCGTGGAGCTGCAATCTGGGAGGAAGTAAAGGACAGGCTGAAAAAATCGGCATTAGGATTGTCGGGAGGTCAGCAGCAGCGGCTCTGCATTGCCCGTGCATTAGCGGTTGAACCGGATGTGCTTCTGATGGATGAGCCCACAAGCGCCCTTGATCCGATTTCCACATCTAAAATTGAGGAACTTGCAATGGAACTGAAAGATAAGTATACTATTATCATCGTTACGCACAATATGCAGCAGGCTGTACGGATTTCCGATAATACTGCATTCTTTCTCCTCGGTAGTTTAATTGAATATGGAAATACGGAAAAGATGTTTGAGCAGCCAAAAGACAAGCGGACAGAGGATTATATTACGGGGAGGTTTGGATAATGAGAAGTCGTTTTGATGAACAGCTTGCTACGCTTAATAATGAGCTTACGAGGATGGGGGCAATGTGTGAGGAAGCGATTGCAATTGCTTCAAGGGCGCTCTCTGCGGGCGATGTGAAGCTGACAGATAAGGTTATATCCCTTGACGGGGAAATTAACCATATGGAGCGCACAATAGAAACGCTGTGCCTGAAACTGTTGTTACAGCAACAGCCGGTGGCAGGGGATTTGCGGCAGATTTCCGCAGCCCTTAAAATGATTACCGATATGGAGCGTATTGGAACGCAGGCGGCGGACATTGCAGAAATTATTACATTTCTTGACGGGCGGACAGGCGGGGAATGTGAACATATCCGTTTTATGGCTGATGCGGTGAGCCAAATGGTCACAGAAAGCATTGATGCCTTTGTAAAGCAGGATGTTGCGCTGGCTGATGCGGCGATTGACCGTGACGATGTGGTTGACGATTTATTCCTGCAGGTCAAATCATCATTGATTGAACTGATAGCAGAAAAGCCGACAAATGGAGGATACGCATTAGATTTACTGATGATTGCCAAATACTTTGAACGTATTGGGGATCATGCGGTAAATATTGCAGAGTGGGTGGCTTTTTCTGTAACAGGAAAACACAAAGGAGCAGAAAATTTATGAAAATATGGTGCGTAGAGGACGATGAAAGTATCAGGGATATTGAGGTATACACGCTTAATTCTACAGATTTTGAAGCAACAGGCTTTTCGGATGCGGCGGCTTTTCGTGATGCGCTGGCCACGGATAAGCCGGATTTGATTATCCTTGATATTATGCTGCCCGGAGAGGACGGCGTGGAATTGTTGAAATTTCTGAAAGACAGTCCCGACACTTGCAGGATTCCCGTTATCATGGCAACGGCTAAGGGCATGGAGTACGATAAAATTCAGAGCCTTGATTTAGGTGCGGACGATTATCTTGTAAAGCCTTTTGGAATGATGGAAATGGTTTCCCGTGTGAAAGCTGTACTTCGCCGATGCAATCCCACAGAAGTGGAACATCTTTTGAAGGCAGGCGGCCTTGTTGTCAATTTAGACGAGCATACTGTTACCGTTGACAGAGAAAGGATACAGCTTACTTTAAAAGAGTTTGAACTTCTCCGTCTGTTCCTCTCTCATCCGGGAATTGCATTTACCCGTGACCAGCTTTTTAATGATGTATGGGGTGCGGATTATATCAGTGAAACAAGGACGGTTGATATGCATATCCGTACATTGCGTGTGAAGCTGGGGGATTATGGGAAAATGATTGAAACAGTGCGTGGCGTTGGATATAGATTAGAGGTGCAGGCATGACAAAGAAAATTTTTAAGTCTATTATGATTGTGGCGGCGGCTGTCCTGATGGCGAGCCTTGTTATCATCATGGGGTGTCTTTACCGTTATTTCAGTGATGTTCAGGGGAAACAGTTAGAAGATGAGTTGTCTTTGGCAGCCGCAGCCGTTGAGAAGAACGGGCAGGAATATCTTGAGGAATTACAATCAAATCAGTACCGTCTGACATGGGTTGCCGGGAACGGCGATGTGATATATGATACACAGTCCGACGAGGAAAGTATGGAAAACCATGCGGACAGGGAGGAAATCAGGCAGGCATTACAGAACAGCGAAGGAAAAAGCCTGCGCTATTCCACGACACTCCTGGAAAAAACGCTTTACTGTGCCAGAAGGCTTAACGATGGTTCTGTCCTTAGAATTTCGGTTAGCAGCGCTACTGTATGGATGCTTGTTTTGGGAATGATACAGCCGATTTTAATTGTGATTGTTGTAGCCCTTGTGTTATCGGGAGTGCTGGCAAGCCGGATTTCCAAACATATCATGGAGCCGTTAAACAGCCTTGATTTGGAAAAGCCGCTGGAAAATGATACCTATGAAGAATTAGCACCCTTGTTAAACCGTATCAATAAACAGCATAGGCAGATAGATGTACAGTTGTCGGAACTTCAGAG
The DNA here is from genome assembly GCA_948759685.1 of uncultured Eubacterium sp. The sequence goes on along the minus strand of CAQBGY010000207.1, from coordinate 681 downwards.
AAAGAATGATGAGTTTACACAGATTACGCAGGGCATGACGGAAGGACTTGTGCTTTTAAACGAAAAAAATGTAATTCTGAACATCAATCCTGCAGCATTGAAACTGTTCCATACAAAAAAATCCTGCATAGGTAAGGATTTTCTGACAGTGGAGCGAAACCATGATGTGAGCCACGCCATACAGGACGCATTTTCAAGCGGACACAGCGAAATCCGCATAGAACGTGAGGGAAAAGAGTATCAGATTCATGTCAACCGCATTGAATCTAATGGTACTGTAATCGGGGCGGTTGTCCTTGCCTTTGATATAACAGAAGAAGCTTTCGCAGAAAGGAACAGGCGGGAGTTTACTGCCAATGTATCACATGAACTGAAAACTCCTCTGCAATCAATAATGGGAAGTGCGGAGTTAATGGAGAACGGTCTTGTAAAATCGGAGGATATGACACGTTTTGTAGGGCATATCCGCACAGAGGCAGGGCGGCTTGTAACATTGATTGATGATATTATCCGTTTATCCCAATTAGACGAGGGGTGCGATATGCCTTTTGAAAATGTTGACTTATATGAGGTTGCAACGGATGTGGCTGCGGGGCTGGCGGATATAGCAGCGATAAAGGATATTGAAATTGCTGTGACAGGGGAAACAGTCAGGATAAAAAGTGTCCGGCGGTTATTGAC
>CAQBGY010000206.1 GCA_948759685.1 uncultured Eubacterium sp. | reverse complement strand
GTGGACTATTATTTAAATTGAGGAAAAAGATGAGGGGGGCTTTTTAGTCAGCCCCGGACCCTCATCTTATAGGATATATAGTACCTTTAACGTCAGTTCGATAGATGCCTGTACTTTTCCTTTAATTTCTTCAAAAGTCATTAAAACAACAAACATTTCTAGTTCTTTATTGTCTTATAGCCATAAACCTATAAAAATAAAAACTTATGGATGATATGATTAACAGACATGATTCGATTGCCGAAGAGAATATCGAACCGAATGGTCGTCCGGCTACGAATGAATTTGAAGAGTGGAGCGGCGAAGTTGCCGACCGTGTTGACAATGTGTTCAAGAATGATACGAAAGACGGTCCTATCAAGGATCGTAAGAAACGGATAAAGGAAATGGATGAAGTGATAAAAAAAGACCTTGAATAAAGGTCTTTTTTGTTTTAGTATGCATAAAGTGGGCTCACCCGACAAACATAGGGGATTAAGTCTATAGTTCTATAATAAGTTAATGGTTTTCCGTTCTCCCACATCCGCGAAATCACTTGCAAATAATATCGTTCCGTACTTTTTGCTTTTAATTGCGGAAAGTATTTTGTTTTCAACGCTTTGCATACCGATTTTCTTTTTTTATTCACTCCATCAAATTATAGTCGAAACAAACATTAATCTATTTATTTTCATACAAATATGTAAGTAACACCAAAGAGAAATATCACAATTCATTATTTACCACAAGAGATTAGATAAACTACATATACAGATATTATATACAGACCTGTAACAAGAGAGATGCTAGAACAACTATTTTCAAATTCATCAAAGAAGGATAAGTATAAATTAGTTAAGAAGAGAAGGAAATGAATTAAAAAAGGCAGCAAGTGAATTGTTTCAAATGCTGCCTTTACCCTTATTTTTCAATTAGCGAGATATACTCAATCCTCTTCAATTATATTTCCTGATACACTATTCCAATTACTGTTTTGATATGCTTCTAAACAGCCTTTAGGGACAATTAATTGTTCACAATTAAGGTCACTATAATTGATGATTGGTGGGACAGTTGCACTACAATATATTTTACGGAAAGAACTAGGCACATTTTCATCTGAACCTGCATCAAAGGCTCTATCATCAATTTGTTTTAATCCTTTTCCTAAATATAATTCACCTCCTTTGAGCACTCCAACACACCCTTTAAAAGCTCCATGTCCAATAGTTTCTACAGTATTAGGTATAATTAGTTTTCCTTTAAATCCTGCACATCCTTCGTAAGCGCTGATTCCTATAGTTTTTACATTGTCTGGAATAACAAGGTCTCCAGTTAAACTCTTACATCCCCAAAAAGCTTCATACCCTATTTCTTCAACTGTTGTTGGTAATTCAATCGAAGTCAATTTTTCACAGCCATGAAATGTCAGGTCTAACGTTGGATTTGTAGATTCAAAACCTGTCACTGTAACCAAATTTTTGCAACCATAAAAAGCCCCCTCTTCAATTATCATTGGCTCTGAACCTGAATTTACAGCAATTTCTTCAAGGTTAATACAGTCTCTGAATGCCCCTTTGGCAATTCCTTTCGCACCTCTAATATCACAATAACTGCCTTCCTTTAAAGGCGGACAACGAATTATTGTTCCACCAAGATTTACACATAACATGTCATTTCTGACAATATAATTTCCATTTCCAGAACCAACCATTTTAAAACCTTTTAGACTGGAGCAAAGAGCAAATGGATAATCCCCCATAGTTTTTACCGAACGAGGAATTGGCATTTCTTCAACTAGTGGACATTGAAAAGCACCATATCCAATGTTTTCTAATTGAGTTCCATCTTCATAATCAATAGTTCTAACTTGATTACAGTCAGTAAAAGCCCAATCACCTATAGACTTCACATTTTTGCCTATTACAATTTTAGTTATATTATTCCAATAAAATACAGACTCCCAATAAAAACTCGTATCGTTTATACCACCAAATTGATAAGATGGTATATCACAATCAATGTATAGTTCTCCTGTTGTGCGATATGCAAAAGCTCTTGAACCTAAGTTTTTAATACTATTGGGAACATTTATACGTTTAACATTGATACATTCCTCAAAGGCTGATTTTCCAATATGCGTTACAGTGTTGGGTATTATGATATCAATTATTCCAGTTTTATGAAAAGCTTTGTCACTAATCTTTGTGATATTTTTAGGATATTCAATACCAGTTAATTGGCTACATTCTTTAAATGCGTGTTCCCCAATCTCTGTCACCTCATTTACAAAAGAAAACGTAACCGTATGTTCACCTTGTGCTGCATAAGTATGTGTACTGGAAGTTCCATTAGTTCCATCTCCATAGTCAATACTAATTAAACGATTAGCTGCACCTGCTATTGGATATGCATCAATATCATGTGCTATTTTGATAGTCTGATTGGGTGAAGTAGTTTGATATGTAGCAGTAAAAGTATATGTAGGGAGAGAAGGAACTATGCCTATGTAATCAGAAGCGTAAGTTGATTCACTGTCTTCCAACTTCAATGCCAGTTGCGCACCTTGTGTGCCAGCGAAAAATGCATCATCCAGATTCTCACCAGAAACCTTTAAACTCAATATGCCATTTTCTGCACTAATGGACAATACAGGGAACTGTATAAAGTCAATAGCTCTGGTTCTGATGGTGGTATATATTCCTTGTACTGATACTACACCGTCATATTTCACCAACAAGTCAGCACTTTCTTTTGGGGAAATCTCAAAATCCAGTTCTATGTAACTGTCTGCTTTTGAAGTTCCTGAAACGGATGCCTTACCATCATCATAACGGGGAATATATGAAACAGACTTAATACCTTTTACTATTGACAGGGTATTTTTAGGAATTGTCAGTACAGTACCACTTGGAAGGGTAAACTCTACATACCCTTCTTTCTCTTCCACGCTCTCAAAGAAACTGTCACCATCTTTCCCCGCATCTCCAGTTGCCTGTCCTATGTCAGTCCATGTCTCACCATTAAACAAAAACCACCTTCCATTTCTTATTTCAAGCTGTGGGCTTACAGCGTCTTGCCCATCCTCGCCAGTGGTGGGTATTTTATTTCCTTTCTTATCAGTCAACCACTCCCCATTTACCTTCCAATAATATGTTTCACCATCTTGGTCTACTGTAATTACAGGAGTAGTGCCATCATCACCTTTATCACCCTGCTCACCTTTTTCACCATGATAGATGGTAATTGGTTCGCCTTTGGTGAATGAGATTGTATAGCCTATGACTTTCTCCCTTTCCTTGATTGGAGTAACTTTGGTTATACTGTTGTTGTCTTGTAATGCCTGTACCAGTTTCTGTAGGGAACTGATATTGCCATTCATCTGTTTGCATAATTCTTCCAATGAAGTAACCCTTTCATCCAGTTGGTGGATGCTGTCCCATAAATCATCTGTGTTTGTCTTGCAACTGTAAAATGTGGTAGTCAGTGTTGCAATAACCAAGAAAAAGAATGTCGCCTTTTTCATCATAACCAATAAATAATAATAGCCATTTCACTCCTATAATGGCAGTAATATATTCATAAAAGAAAGTGTGGAGCTGTCAGTCCTTTCCCAACCTCTATCCCTAAATTCAGTTGGCTTGTATTATGAAAGATACCAAACACCTTCGTCATAGTAATGTCATACAGTATTCTAACTTACTGTGGCAAATGGCTACTATAGCCATACCAATAAATCTTAATGTCTTCATCTGTTATATAAATTAAATAAGTAATGAGGGTTATAGATGAATCATTTTGCCTACAACCCTCTCATTTATTGTTATTTAGTAAACTCTATCACCGTTCCTGTTGCAATAGCTTTACGTTTACCCCAAAGCAAATAAAATTGGTTCTTGTATTGTACATTAGTATTTATAATTGCACGTGCTTCACCTTTTAAGTTGGCTTTTTTCAGCATATCACTCATTGCAGACTCTCTTAGGGATTTCCTAGACAAACCGCCAATTCCAAGAACATAATTCTGCTTGCTCTCTCCAGTAACAGTTTCTATTACCTTATAATTCTTCTGATTAAGAACGATAGAGGTCTGAATTTGATTCTGATTACTTGTCGCTTCCTGAGAAACGGAACAGCTTGTTAACATCGCACTAAATGCAATCACACTAATAAATAATACTTTTTTCATGGTTATATAATCTGTTTGTGCTTCTACGTTCCTAATAGAGAGCGTGAATAATTGAAATATGAGTGTGAGGAACACAACACAAAGTTGCACACTTCTTTGATAAAGAACTGTTGAGTAGTAAAATAGACTGTCTGTTTCTTATTATATAATATATTGATTTATACTCCCCAATTCTCCCCAAGGAAGTAGTTAATCATAGTATTTAAAGTACTAGAGAACTGATAGCATATAATTGACTGCTATAATACTTTATTTTACTGCAAATAAACATCACAATCCAATACAAATCAAGTTCATATTGGTTCATAACAAAAACTACATACTTCGTGCTTTGCTGTATGATTTAAATTCTTCCTGTTCCCTAGGGAATATTATACAATAAAGAAGCGTGGGAACTATTGAATATTACTAAGTTGAGGCTCTGGACTGCCCTTCTTCAAGTAATAAACAATAGCCCACGCCAAACGATATATAGACTATCCAATATAAGATAGATATATAACATTGACGTGAGCGTTCTTGCCTACTATCCTTGAAGAATGAAATTGTCCAGATTTCAACTTAGGATAATATATCAAACGCTCTTCGTTAACTATGTCCTTTCAGAACTATCTCCATAGAAGTCTGAAATTGCTACAAAGTTACTAAAAGCTGTTTAATTTGCAAGAACTATTGTTTATTAAAAGTTGAGAGCTGTCTTAGAGCTACTTCTACTTCAAATTTTTGTGATTATGATAAAAGGTGATAAAAAAGTATATGGGTATTATGTATACTTCTTGGAGCTTTGTGCACTAAAACGCTTTTTCCTTGTTAATATAGAGGATTTTGCTTACCTTTGTGTTAATCAATATATTGAATATGAATAACAGTAATAATAATCAGATAATTCGTTTTGACTGGGCGATGAAACGCCTGCTCCGGAATAAGGCAAACTTTAGTGTACTTGAAGGTTTGCTTACTACGTTGCTGGGTGAGAAGATCGTTATCCAAAAACTCCTTGAAAGTGAAAGTAATCAGGAGGATGAGTTTGACAAGTATAATCGTGTAGATATGCTTGCCGAGAATTCTAAGGGTGAGCTTGTTTTGATAGAGGTGCAGAACAACAATGAGTATGCCTACTTTCAGCGAATGTTGTTCGGTACTTCTAAATTAGTGACTGAATATATCAATAGAGGAGAGGGTTATGACAAGGTACGTAAAGTTTATAGCGTCAATATTGTCTATTTCTCATTAGGTCACGGAACAGACTTTGTATATCATGGAAAGACGGAATTTAGAGGTATTCATCAAGGGGATATTTTAGAACTGACTCCTTTCCAGAAGCAGACATTTAAAGTAGATACAGTTAGTCAGTTGTATCCTGAATACTATATCCTGAAAGTGAATGGCTTTAATCAGGTAGCTAAGAGTCCGTTGGAAGAATGGATTTACTATTTGAATACAGGTGAGATTCCTTCTAGTGCTACAGCTCCCGGACTTGAAGAGGCACGTGAAAGACTAAAACTCGATAGTATGACGAAAGATGAATTGGCTGCTTATTATCGTCACTTGGATAATATTGTGATACTCCGAGATAATATTTATACGGAACGAGAAGAAGGAAGGGCGGAAGGCATTGAAGAAGGACTAAATAAAGGATTGGCTAAAGGGAAAGAAGAAGGAGTAAGAGAAGCCAATTTGAATAATGCTCGTAACCTGAAAAAGCTGGGAGTGGCAATTGATATAATTTCACAAGCTACTGGATTGTCTAAAGAAGAAATAGAAAAGTTATAGTGTAAACTTGAATATGTTATTGATTGAGGGGATATATGGCTTACTGTGTATTCCCTTTTTTTATTGTTATTTGGATAGAGATGATAGGAGCGAAAGGGAGGAATTTTTGTGTGCTAAAATTAATGTTGTAGTTTAAGTCTTGTGTAAGTGGAGCGTATCGGACTCGAACCGATCACCTCGACACTGCCAGTGTCGCGCTCTAGCCAGATGAGCTAACGCCCCTTTT
>CAQBGY010000205.1:1136-6180 GCA_948759685.1 uncultured Eubacterium sp. | reverse complement strand
AACCGGCATTTATCAAGGCTTTATTCCCGGAAGTAGTGTGGGAAGTTTGAGTTATAATCCCTTCGGATATCCGCAAAAACCTGAGCTGCAGATTTGGTACGCCCTGCCTGCATATCCGCATATCCTTTCTCAAGTTCCATGTCCAAAGTCTCTGCGTTCATTCTCGAAATATCAACAGGTCTCGCAGTTGGAATCTTTACCTCAAACGGAAGCCCCCTATTTAGAATGATCTGCTTATAAAACATATTGATAGCATTAGATGCCGGGATCCCCAAAGTAGCCAGAATTCCCTCAGCCTGTTCTTTAACATCCGGCTCTATTCTTGCATAAAGATTTGCTGATTTAGCTGCCATATCATCACGCCCCTTTCTTTTACCCATATTATAAGTCAATGTACGGACAAAAGCAATACATTTTTCAAATCAGTGCCCTGATCTGCTTCAAAAGAATCTCTCTTACAGACTGATCCTTCACATCTCGCAACAAACCAAGCGCTTCGTCCGCAAATCCATCATTATTATCTGCAAAACCCAGCAGATAATTCGGCGTAGTCTGAAGTACTTTGGCTATCTCTGCCAGACCGCTGGCTCTCATCTCCTTCTTATCATTCTCGTAGTAGGAGATTATAGACTTCTCTACATATAATGCTTCTGCCAGTTCCTCCTGGGTCATTCCAAGTCTGATACGCTGTGCTCTGATCCTCTGTCCTAATGTTTCTCCCTTATTAGATATGTTCATCTTCTCCTTCTTTCCGGGCGAACCGGAAAAAAGAGATGTACTGTTGTGTCCGCTACAATAAACAAAACGCACGAAAAGAATCCGTTTTACCGGTTATCTTTTCATGCGTCCGCGGTGGGTCATGCCCCCATATCATGAAGCCCTAATTCAGTTTTTCTGTAACTATAAGTTGTCTGTAACCCCGACAAACGAACTTGTTCGTTTGTATAGTTGTAATTATGCGTGTCATGCACGCTTGATTTCGTCCTGTTTGCTAAAGCTATAAGTAGCACTTTCCGAGAGAATCCGTTCTCTCGACGATCTGCCCCTCTGTAAAATTCTTGAGGGTCACTACTCTGGTACATTTGTGAGTGTGGCACTTTATCATAATGCCGTTCATAGCCGGAGCCGTCCTGTCTCCGGTCAGTGCGTAGGAGATCCGCATGGATTTCCTGCACTTCTTGCAATAAAAATCAATCGCCTGCATTCGGCTCTTCACCTCCAATTCACCAATTTGATCTGAAGTCTGAAAAGGAAAGGGAAAGTCACCTTTACAGATTACTGCGAAACGTTGATTAGTCGATCCGCAAAGCGAGCTGACTATAATACCCCGAGGTCCGGGCAGCTCACCAAAAGCCTCTATATTCAGTTTTTCTTCCGGCGCAGAAAGAAGATAGTTCATATCCTCCTACGCATGTAAACAATCATAGGCATGTTCATTACCTCCATCCCAAACAAGCAGCGAACCAAATTCCGACCGCCGAAGGTTAGCGTGGTTCGCAAGCACCTTCCCATATAGTTTCTTGTGTATGGGGTATCATTTTGCCGGCCGGCCAGTACGTGTACCCCTTACGAGTAACTAATATAAAACAAGTCTAATTTGATTTCAATAGAAACATATTTCCGTTTTCTATTTATATTAGATTTTCCTATTGATTTTATCCGCCCTATGAAGTATATTAGATTCACAGACGTGTGGGCTGTATCCCACACTTAGAAAGAGGTCACTTATGGACAATATCGGAAACATATTTGCAGCATATCGGAAAAACCTGAAATACTCACAACAGGATATCTGCGATAAGCTTACCGGAATGGGAATCCCTACCAAGCCTGCAGCATACAGCACATGGGAGACCGGTAACAGCATTCCGAACGCAGTACAGTTTCTTGCGATGTGCAAGATCCTCGGGATCACGGATATCTTCAATCAGTTTATAGGAGGATACAATCCGGACGATCCTATGGCCGAGCTAAACGAAGAAGGCAGGGCGATGGCACTTAATTACATTGACCTGCTGAAGGGCTCCGAAAAGTATCAGGCAACTCCCGTCCGTATCCTGCAGCCAGTCAGGATACTCAATCTCTATGATATGCCTGTATCCGCAGGAACCGGTCAGTTTCTTGACAATGACAGCTACGAAGAAGTCGAAGTCGGACCTGAAGTTCCGGAGACAGCTGATTTCGGAGTGCGCATCAGTGGAGACAGCATGATGCCGAGATACCTGGATAAACAGATCGTTTGGATCCAGAAGACAGAAGAACTGAATGATGGGGAAATAGGGATTTTCTTCTATAACGGAAACGCCTTCTGTAAGAAGCTTCAAAGCAACAAAAAAGAAACCTACCTCATCTCACTGAATGATAAGTACGCTCCTATTGAGATTTCCGAAAGAGAAACATTTAAAACGTTTGGCCGGGTTGTGAGTTAGAGTCCGGATTATTGTACATGTTGATTGCTACAATATAATTGCTCCCCGCAACAAGGTCAACCAAAAGAGGAGGGATTATATGGCAGTCAAAAATGATCTGAAGAAGCTGCGCAAGGAACAGCGCTTAAAGCAGGCTGATCTTGCAATAGCTGTCGGTATGTGTGAAAAAAGCATCAGCAACATCGAGCTTGAAAAGAATCCGGCCAGCCTTGAAACAGCTCTTCGCCTTGCAGCATATTTTAAAGTCTCTGTGGAAGATATCTTCCATCTGGAGGAAGAACATACCACGTAGAAAGTGTGATGATAATACGCCATGAAACAGTTGTCTTTATTCCCGGAAGAAAATACCGATCCAAGACCACCGGAATCGATAGGCTGGAATCTGTGGCACGGATGCACGAAGGCCAGTACCGGATGCCTGCATTGCTATATGTACCGAAGGGATGAATCCATAGGAAAGGATCCTTCCATCGTACAAAAGACAGAGAACTTCGACCTTCCGGTTAAGATCTTACGATCCGGCAAATATAAAGGCAGATATAAGATCCCCTTCGGCTCACACATCTGGACATGCTTTTCATCCGATTTCTTTCATGCCGATGCAGATGAATGGAAAGAAGACGCCTGGGATATGATGCATGAACGATCCGACTGTTCCTTCTTCATGATCACCAAAAGGCCGGAGCGGATCGCAGACCATCTGCCAAAGAACTGGGGCAAAGGCTGGGAGCATGTCACAATAGCTGTCACCTGCGAGAATCAGGAAATGGCTGATAAAAGGCTCCCGGTATATCTGTCTCTCCCACTCTTCCACCACTCCGTGATGATCGAACCGATGCTGACCGCCGTGGATCTGCAGCCATATATCGAAGGATACCGTTCATCTGACGGAAGCCCAGTCATCACGCACGTATCCGTTGGCGGAGAATCCGGGCCCGGAGCCAGGATCTGTGATTATTCCTGGGTAGAGGCCGTTCACGCACAGTGCATCAAAAACGGGATAAGCTTCAACTACCATCAGACCGGAGCAAAGCTTATAAAAGACGGAAAACTATACGACATACCCAGAAAACTGCAGCACACTCAGGCACATAAAGCAGGGCTTGATACATAGCCTGAAGAAAGGAGGCCCGTCATGAGTACAACAGTATAGGCAGTATTCTATTCTCTCAGGATCTCTGATATCACTTTCACGTAATCATCATTTATAAGGGTAATTGGCTCTCCCATGCTCCGGAATCCATCTATAACCTTTCGATTTCCTTCCTTTATCCATTCGACAGTACAATCGGAATCGTCCAGCCTGTTCTCAATATCAGATCCATGCCCCTTTATATCAGAAAAATGCGCATCGATATACTCATTCGTCATTGCAAGGCAAATGAACTTGATCTCTGACAAATACTCATCTGTAAAATCCCTTCGCCAATCATAAGGAATATAACAGCCTTCTGCAATAAGATTCTGCTTATTCTCAATTGCGGTCTTGATCATCTCTCGAACAATCGGCCATAAATAACCTTCAAGTTCGTCATCATCCTCCGGGGTAAGATCCGTATTACCACTTCTAATCAGCCCCATTTTCAGATGATCGATAGAAAGATAAGGGTATTTATATTTTTCAAGCATCCTCTGAGCAAGAACTGTCTTGCCTGAATGTGATGCCCCGGTAACAATGATGATCATACCGTTAACTCCTTTATCATAATCATCTCCATCGGCTGTTCATATCCAGGGATATCTACAACAAAGCCGCCACAATCCTTATATCCAAGCTTCCGATAGAAATGTTGTGCGTCCTCATCTACTTGCGTTGATGTCATAATCATCCCATATCCTATGGATTTCATATCCTGCTCCCAATGTTCCATCATCCGCTTTCCATAGCCCTTTCCGCGATACTCGGAATCAATGAACAGCATCGTACAGAAGGGTGTATTATCCCAAAAAAGATTGTACCTCAGCACTCCTATGATTTTTTCATCCTCAACACAAACATACCCTTGTCTGCATCGTACCTTTTCATCAAATTCTGATATCGGAAGATGTTTATCAAGCCTATACCATGCATCTTTATCCTGTTTTTCAATAAATCTTATCATTTTTTCTCCCTGTCGCTACGGATCATCGAGTGCCATACCTCATCACAGATTCCGAGATTGTTCTTTCCGGCAGCTCTAAGAATACCTTCCTGCTTCATTCCAGCTTTATCCATAACACGCCCTGATTTGGGATTATTTACATCATGACAAGCCGCAATACGATTTAGCCCGACAACATCAAAAAGATACTCCATCACAGCCTTCAATGCTTCCGGCATTAAACCCTGTCCCCAATAGGCTCTGCACATGCAATAACCCATATCGGCAGACTCTACACTCTCATTCAGCTTGACAACAGAAATATTGCCAATGATCTTCCCTGTTTCTTTTAATTCCATGACCCAGTTAAAATATCCGTCATCTTCATATCTGGATACCAAATCGGAAAGAAGGCTTTTTGTCACATCAACGCTTGCGTGCACGGGCCAAGTCAGAAATCTGGTCACTTCCGGATCCGATGCCCAGTTAGCATACATATCCGCCGCATCCTCGACTCTGAATCTCCGAAGTATC
>CAQBGY010000205.1:720-1126 GCA_948759685.1 uncultured Eubacterium sp. | reverse complement strand
ACTCCGTATCCTGAAGTTCAATCAGCAATTCATTGGTCGGAACCTTCTTCACATATACTCTGGAAATCTCTCCGTTCATGTCGTGCATCTCCGCTTTAAACTCACAGCCATATTTTTCATAGAGTCCAATATGATTTGTCGAGATATAGACTTCGGATACACCTTCTTTTATTGCGAGCCTTTCTACCTTTTCCATAAGGAGTCCTACATAATGATGCCCCCTATGCTCCGGGAAGGTATAAACAAAACCCATCCACGGAGTAAACTCCGTAGGCTGGATATCATCCTTTTCGGCATAAGTGCAAAACGAAATCAGCTCATCACCGTCTGTAAGCAACAGAACCTTTGAGTTTTTACCTGCGGCGTCAAAGAAAGTTCCTTTGCTCAACAGCTCATACAAAAAACC
>CAQBGY010000205.1:0-710 GCA_948759685.1 uncultured Eubacterium sp. | reverse complement strand
TTGATCACTCTCATAGTTCACACACCATAATATATTCTTCTTCATTCTCGCTCACGGTCTTGAATCCAACCTTCTCATACATCCGAACCGCATAATTTGCTTTCTGTACAGCAAGAGACGCTTGCTTATAACCTTTCTCTTTGAGTAGTACAAGCATCTCATTCATCATCCGTGTTCCGATTCCCCGTCCTCGATATTCCTTGTACAGCGATATTGCAAATGACGGAGTATCATCATCAACATGACCATAATCATTCATGATCCTGGTTCAGACTGCTCCGATCACTTTGCCGCCATCATCTGCAACAATACAGTTATCTGCTGTGCCTGTCCCAAAACTTTCATAATATAACTTCAGTTCCGGCAGCTCAATGATTTCTCTGGCCGGTGGCTCCACTCCTTCAGGAATGAATATTGCCTCATACAGAAAATCTTGTAACAATTGTATTTCATTGGCTCTAATCTTTCGTAATTCCATAAATAAACCATTATCCTGTTACATATCACAACCCAAACGCTTTTTCTACCAAGACAACCGTCTCGTCTATTGTTCTGTTTTCATCACGCAGGATGGTAGTAAAACCTGAATTCAGAAACTCATCATATGTCTCTTTAGAATTGATCAGTTCGAGGCCTTTACGATAATTCTGCATAGCATATTCTGGATCAGGCTCCTCCAATATCAACCTATAGAGAAACTGTTTTTCCGG
>CAQBGY010000204.1 GCA_948759685.1 uncultured Eubacterium sp. | reverse complement strand
TCATTCCGAGGGAGCAGAGGGAAGTCATAGAGGACTGCCACGAAGCCATTATCCCTAAAGCAGAGTGGGATAAGGTTCAGCTGCTTATAAACCGCAGACCGCCGATTATGAAGGGGAATAACTGCCCATATTACAATATTTTTCATGGAATTGTTTACTGCGCCACTTGTGGAAAGTCCATGCAGGTGCGTTATGAGAAAATTGGGAGGACAAATAAAGATCGCCGTACAGGAAAAGAGCGTGAACCGATAGACAAGGTATATTATATCTGTCAGACTTATAACCGTTTGGGGAAAAATGCCTGTACAAGCCACAAAATTGAAGCGAGGGATTTATATAACCTTGTGCTTGCAGATATACAGGAAGTTGCAGCTATGGCACTAAAGGATAAGGAAGCGTTTTATGGCAGATTGAGCCGTAGAATGGAAAAACAGTATCTTGCGGATACGGACAGCCTGAAAAAAGAGTATGAGAACCTTGCACAGCGCAATCAGGAGATAGACGATACTTTTATCAGTCTTTATGCAGACAAGGCAAAGGGAATACTTACTGAAAAGCGTTTCCTGAAGCTGACGGACGCAATGGAAAAGGAACAGGAAAACAATCAGAGCTGTATGCAGGAGATAGCTGCACTTATCAGTGAGGAGGAACATTCCGAGGGCGATGTGCAGATGTTTATGGGGGAAATCAGGCGTTATGCTGCCATTACGGAGCTTGACGAAACGGTATTAAACCGATTGATTAACTGCATACTGATTGGAGAACCTAAGAAAGTGGACAGGGTAAAGACACAGGAAGTACGGATTGTATATAATTTTGTTGGTGAATTATAAAATATCTCACTGCGCTTTTAAAAACAATTCCTTAGAAAGCAGTAATTTTTGACTGCCTTGAGAATTGTGGCATATGATAGCGTCAATGAACGAAATCGTTGTGCGATGGCTTGATGAAGCTGTGGCACAGCGATTTTATTCAATTGCAGTTTGTATGTGATGTAGAAAACATAATACTATAAGTGAGTAAATTTGAAATCTTGCATATATTTGTCCGTCCAAAAACGACAGATTTGAGGTTTGGGACTTGCTTTGTCCGCAAACGAAATATAAAATGCAGAATCCTTTGTGTAATTTTCTGGATTTACTTAATTACAGAATCTATAGACCATAACTGCAACGATAACTAAAAAAATATAAATTCCTGAAAAAAATATGCTTGTTAAATTGTATTATAAACAGAGGTGAATAGTATGCAGGAAAATAAAATAGAGGACGCTGTAAGAGAATATACTCAAATGGTTTTGAATATTGCCTATACATATACTAAAAACTCGCACGATGCCGAAGACATAGCACAAGATGTTTTTTTATCATTATATAGAAATATGTGGAAAATAGGTTCAGATGAATACATGAAAGCATGGTTAATAAGAGTGACAATTAACAAGTCTAAAAACCACATGAAAACTGCATGGATTAGAAAAAGGAGTGAAATGCCAAATGTACAGCAAGATTTGCCTACAAATGAAACAGGTGATTTATTAAATGCTGTATTATCCTTGGATGTAAAATACAAGATTCCGATTTATTTGATGTATTATGAAGGATATTCAATTAAAGAAATTTCGGAAATTGTAAAAATAAAACCTGCAACAATCGGAACTAGATTGAAAAGAGGAAGAGAAATTCTTAAAACTTTGTTAGGAGATGATTATTTTGCCGAATAAAAATGAGAAATATGTAAAAGAGATGAATAGCCTTATATTCTCTCATGATATAGAAGAACAGATAATGAGCAATATTTTAAAGCACAAGAAAAAAAATATTAATATATATATATATATGGTAGCTTTGATTACAATTTTTGTATGCATTATTGTGATTAGATACATTAATGTTCCTAACAAAATGAAGAGTGAATTTTTATGCGAAGAAGATATTGAAAAGATAGGTTATGTAAGTAATGTAAAAGAGTTTAAGATCGATGTGAATAATAATATTGATAATCTTGAAATTTGTCCTAATCAAATGGTAATTCTAAATATCCAAAATATTCAATGCGAAACAAGCTCCATTTTCCTAAAAGGTCATCTGGTGGGCGATGATAGAGAGTATTCGCTTGGATATATTGTGGATAAAAAATATACAGAAGTGTTATCGGATTGTACAGAAGAATTTGTTAGTAATGAGATGGATATAAAAGACGGAACGGAGTATAGTTTATATATTATCAACTGCTCCAATAAAATATTGACGTTTTCAGGAAATGTTTTCGCAAATCTAGATGATTTGATTTATCATGATTATGGAAATGAATCATTGCGAGTCGAGGAAAACAGCAACATTATAATAGATTTAAGTGGGTTAAGCAATTCCCGCGACATTGAAGGTATATATGTATATAATTGTATTACCCGACAAACAGTTAAATTTCAGTTTTCAAGACTGATAGAATATGAAAGTCAACAGGAAGGAATTTACCTCGTATATGCGATGACAGTTCAGGGGGAAATAATAGACTTATCAAAATATGTTACGATTGAATATAGCATAAATGAGGGCAATGGTATTATTGGACTATGATTATTTATAGAAGTTTTCTTCTATAATAATAAAAAAACAAAAGGAGGAACAACATATGTTCAAAAAATCAAATCAATTGCAGCATTAGTTATGGCAGGAGTTCTTATACTAGGGCAGAATTCGTTTGCTTATGCAAAGGAGGAGGTTAACAACTTAACACCTTATCAGGAAAGGCTTATATTGCTAAATGATGAGCTGGGCACTGATTATGTCTTATCGCCAACGGGAGATACTACGTATGATGAAATGGTAACATTTTATACTAATATGTCATTAGATGAATTTGAGGAATATATTAGGGATGCATATGTGGCAGAGCAGGCGTTTGACAAAGTGGTAGCACAAGAAACAGAAATGAGAAAGGATGATGATGCAGTAGGTTATTCAACTCTTGAGAAGTAGAAATATTAATATTAATATGCAAGTAATGCTAACTATTTGTATATTAATGCCTATACAACAACAGTTAGTGGAAGTACAATTTACACTGGAGATATAAGTTCAGCAGGGTCTTCAATTTCTTCTTATCCAGCGTATAAGGCTAATTCGTATTCATCGTCATTTTCTGATGATAAAAAGACAGTAGATATTAGTTATAGTTGTGTAAAATGTGTATCTCAAAATTTAATATATGATACCAAATATACAATCAATGTAACTTATGGAGCAGGTGCAGAAAATATATATCCAGTAATATGACAGTAAAATATTATGTTGAGAAATATTTTTAAAAATCCAGTTACTTATGTGTTATAGTGGAGTAAGGAATTTTTTACTTATTGAGACTAAATGGATATATGTGTATCATAAGTATAGAGGTGTTTCTGGATAAAGCAGGGATTCGAGAGAGTCCCTGCTTTTTTTGTTGAGCGTAAATTTAAATTCATCACTTGACAATGTTGCATAGAATTGATGAGCCAAGATGAGATTGCAGTCATGGACGGAGGAAAGTGCATCATGCAGCTTAGAGGGGTAAGACCGTTCTTCTCCAATAAGTTTGACATCACGAAGCATAAACAGTACCGCCTTCTGTCCGATTTTGACGACAAGAACGCTTATATGCCAAAGCAAAAAGAGAGGGCTTTTCTGTAAAGGAAATCTGTTCAATTCATCACTATCGTTACAAGGATGCGGAGGGAAAGAAACTTTATGACAAGTACCGCATTGACTATATTTCGGATGGTGGGAGGAAAGAAAAGCATATATCGCAGGGCGTGGAAAAGGATGGATATATACGGAAATTCAGGCAAGGGGAATATCAGTCCTGCATTGTCATGTACGGCGATTTCCGGCAGTACCAGGCAGGGGAAAGGGTGTACATACCAGAGGGCGAAAAGTGCGTTGATGTCTGCCATGCAAATAGGGCAGAGAATGTTGTAACGGCTGGCAGTTCCAATGATTGGAAATCTAAGGGAAAAAAGTTTGCCGCATTTTTCAAGGGTACGGATATTGTCATATTGCAGGATAACGACAAGGCAGGGGAAAACCTCACAAGGGATATTATATCATCTTTAAACGGCGTGGCGGCATCTATCAAAGTGGTTGTCCCGGACAAAAGCAGGGATAACGCGGATATTGCAGATTTCTTTTCAAATGGCGGCACATTGCAGCAGTTGGAAGAAATGATTGAGGAAACGCCTTGTATCAATGAATCCGTTACAAAACAAAAGGATGCTGGCCGTCCTGTTATTCCACAAGGGCAGCAGAACAAACATTTAGAACAGGCGATAAGGGATTTACACGCTGAACAGTACGAAACATCAGATAAGGGATTTGGGCGGCTGTTTGCGGATGTATTTAAGGACAAGCACAGATATAACCCATCACGAAAAGATTTTATGCGGTATGACGGTAAACGGTGGATTGATGATATTGAGGGGGTGAGTGCGAGGGCATCAGCAAAAGCCCTGTCGGATGCACTTGTGAGATATGCGGTAAATGTTGATACAGAGGGAAAATATCTGAAAGCAGTAGCGGCATTATGTAATATCAGGAACCGGAACAATATGCTTCAGGACAGCAAGGACGTATATTTTTTCAGCAATGAGCAGTTAGATGTGAATGATTATTTTTTGAATTTGCAGAACGGCACACTTGATTTGTCCGGGGATAAGCCTGTATTTTTGAGCCACAGCCCCGATATGCTTCTTTCAAAGATATGCAGCGCTGAATATAACCCTGCTGCCGATTGCAGGGAATGGAAAAAGTTTTTACTGGAAATCATGCAGGGTGATACGGAGAAAACGCTGTATCTCCAAAAGATAGCAGGGCTTTCACTGACGGGGAACACAGAGCGGGAAACGTGTTTTATCCTCTTTGGGAGTACCACACGGAAAAAGTACATTTTGTGAAACCATCATATATTTGTTGGGTGACTATGCCTTGACAATGAAGCCGGAGAGTTTAGCAGTAAAGCAAAATCTTGATAGCAGACAGGCGAGCGGAGATATAGCACGACTGGCAGGGTGCAGGTTCTGCAATGCCAGTGAGCCGCCAAAACGGATGTTATTTGACACAGCATTATTAAAGTCATTGTTAGGCAGGGACAGCATTACGGCAAGGCATTTACACCAAAGGGAATTTAGCTTTATCCCTAAATTTAAACTTGTGATAAATACAAATTATCTGCCAACGATTACGTGCTACGGATACTTATAGGATAGACAGTGACAAGATAGGAAATTTTATCAATGAATGTCTGACAAAGACAGAGCAAAACAGCAAGGCAAAAGATATTTACGATGTTTATTCAAAGTGGTGCGAGGAAAACGGCTTCGGAGTGGAAAACAAGTCAAATTTCTTTGCAGAACTTAAAACAAAGGGATTGTTTGCGAATAGTGGGACAGTAGACGGAAAGACCGTAAAAAATATAGTAAAGGGCTATACCGTGGAAACAGAATTTATTGAGTATAGAGGGCAGGAATCACTACCGTTTGACTAAGAAAAATCCCAAAATGTGCAAAATGTGCAAAACAAATGTAAAAACCCTATAAGGAATGAATTTCAGAATGTCCCATGTAAAATGCACATTTTGCACAAATCCAGTAAAATCAAGGGTTTCAAGCACTTTAGCAAAATGAAGTGTGTAAAATGGATGTAAGGAATTTTATGTTTTTTGGTAATCAGGCAGACAAATTGAAAGGAGAAATTATGGCAAAGGTAAAAGAAGTTTGGGTAAGATTCAGCGACACGGAAACCTATTATGAGAAAGAGGGAGAGTTGCTTTCAATTCTTGCCAATGCATCAGGAGATTGTGTTGTAAAGGTGTACATAGAGAATATCAGAAGCTGCAAAGAATTACATGATATGTCTTTCGACAAAGAACAGCTTTCTCTGCTTACCGATGCTTTTGGTGAAGAAAATGTAAGGTATCAGGAGAGAGAAATCAAAACGGAGATTAAATGGAGCAGGCCAACGGAAGTACCTAAAATCAAGCAGCTTCTCCCTTGTAGGCATGATATACTTGGAATTTCCCCATTGGATGAAGCTGTCTATGATGTGTGTGGATATGAATTAGAGGGCGGCGAGATATGGCCGGAGGCAGGAAAGCCGGATGAACAGAAATAAAATTATCAGTTTAGCGGATGCGCCGGGGCTGCCTGCTGCCAGTATGGCATTTTATGACCG
>CAQBGY010000203.1 GCA_948759685.1 uncultured Eubacterium sp. | reverse complement strand
TCGTCTTTGGGTCTTTACGGTCATTTTTGTTGGGGTTGTTGTCATCCAGTTCTTTCGATTTCTTCACATGGTGGGGATTTACATGTACCGGCTTCATTCCGTTATCCTGCAGGAATTTCCCCAGGGCGAACCAATAGTGGCCTGTCGGCTCCATGCCGGGGATTACAGCAGTTTTGCCATGTTTCTCCGCCATGTCCTCCATCCATGCTTTGAATGTCTGGAATCCGGCCTCTGTGTTGCTGAACTCCAGCGGTTTCTTTGTGTACTCGTAGTTGCGCCAGTCAAATGCCCTCACATAGTGGGTCTCACTTCCCACATCAATTCCAACAATCAGAGTTTTTTCAGTTATGGATGCAATTTTTGCGTTCTGTGTGTTATAATTCATCTTGGATGCCTCTCTGTTGAATAAGATTTTTACTAACCCACTAAGTCAGTAACCTTATTTTACTCTGAGGGATCTTTTTATCAACCACCCTTCTTGGAATTCCCTATATTTGAATTATACAGGAAACTCTTTTAATCTATTAAAATATTTGTAGATACAAGATACCCGTCCGTCCTTTGTTTTTCCCCGTATGTTCCTCAGCATCTGCTTTATCATTTTATTGAAGAAACCTTCCACAAAATTTAACCATGATGCATGTTTTGGTGTCAACACAAACTCGATCCTGTCAGGCCCAGTTGATATCTTCCTGCATATCACCAAATAAATGTACTTTTAAACTTTCGAGGATAAGACGAATCTTATCTCTCTTGTTATGTCTATCACTTCTTCGCCGATCTGGATGTCTATACCGACAAGAAGCGATATCGCACCAAGTCTCTTATACTCATAGTCACACTTTATGACGCCATGCTCCCCACTAGGAAATAGATTCCTCGGTTGTTATAATAATCTGAATCCCGGTTTTTTCATCATAAAAAATGATTTATATTGCCTAACCCTCAAAGCAAAACCAAGTTGCCACCCCATCAAACTGAAACAAGAACTACTTGTATACGAAAAAGACAATATGCATTTTATTATCGAAGTCCGGAGCACGCCGCCCATAGTAATATCGTACATGAAACGGCTTAATACTACTTTTTGAAAGAATGCTTTTCAAAATGGTTGCAAGCCGTTGGTAAACCACTACCGCAGCATATTGACAGATATGTCTGGTCAATGCTGAATTCGTCCATGTTTCAGCCGCGTACTCAAGGTTTTCGGCTTCTGTAGGCAATACTCTATAACCCAGCTTCTGGCCACACCGAAAATCTCCCTCTTTAGAGTCTCACAGCCCTCAGAAACACTTAAATATCATCAAGAGTTTCAGGCCGGAACGGTTACAATACTTTTGAGCCCATAAGAGGACAATCCTCTTGTTTATGCCAACTTTCTCTACAATAGAATCATTTAAGGCGACCACCTTTTTTGAAAAACAGTATTTTGGCACATTGTATGATGATTGCAAGGATTTTACATGATTTTCAATCTTTTCAATGTGTTCGGTTGTAATCGGCAAAGACTTTAGTTTGTTCATGGCTATGCTCTTTTCAGTAATACTTGTTTAAGTATAGCTTAAAATATCAAAAAATACATTTAAATAATAAATGATATACTAGTGCAAAGATTTGTAATTAACAGAACTTAATTTTTATCTGAATCTTCATATATTTTGTTGACATTTCTTAACATAGCCACTGCTTCGCTTGCGAAAACATACATTACATACAAAAGATTCATTATGCGGCAAAGTCTCAGTTATTATAAAATCTATGCAGAATAGTGGCTCTACTCCAGTAGATAACCTACATATTTCTTGCAAATCTTCCTTACAACTTTTATTTGCTTTTTCTTCCACCTGGATAATCCCCTTTTTATTTACAACACTAACAACATGGTCAGTTCTTTAGTTTTCCCCTCAATTATAAACAACCTTATAATTTTATTCCCTTCGCAACTATTAAACATTACATTCTATTATTTCTGGATATTTTCCAGGAACTTTAACATCGCCACAATACCTTCTAAATCGTATTATGAGAAAATATTTATTGGGAAATTCTAAATAATTCGACAAAATATTCATATCTACTCCCACCCCTCAGTTTCCACTTAACACCTTCATTGTAAACATAGCTAAAAAGGTAAGCATAATAATATCCCGCATCTTAGACAGAATCTTCTTTTCCTGTTTGATATCTATTACCATTCTTACATATTGTGGCTAGCTATAGCACAAACTTGCAAATTGTTCTCCCTTATCATTTGTCATGCCACATCTTACTCTATCCTTCCAAACAGAGCCGAGAAGAATCAATTTCATTCACTTCTCATCTAAAAACTTTTCTAGCACTTTTCCAGCCTTTTCCCATCGAAATTCTTTCGAAAAATCATACGCCCTTTGTTTCACTTCATTATACTGAACTGTGTCTTTTATCACCTGATTCATCATAGCCACCAGCCCATCCACATCATTCGACTGGCATAAATAACCTGCCTTTCCACCATTTACTGCGTCTCTAATACCTGGAGAATTATATACGATACTTGGAGTTCCTACTACTCCCGCTTCTGTAATTGGTATTCCCCACCCTTCCCGGATAGAAGGAAATAATAACGCCGTGGCCCTACTAAGTAACTCCAACTTTTTTTCCTCTGACACAAATCCCCAACTAACGATATCTTTATCACATTCTTTTTCACCCTCTCCCCAGTATATACCATATTGCCGACATATAGGTTTTAATTTCGTTTCTACATATTCTTGGTTTTTCTTCCCCAAAATCCAAAGTTTAACTTGTACATGCTGCTTATGTAACATTCCAATCGCAGTTACAGCAGCGTCGATTCCTTTATAATAAGCATATCTTCCTACATAAACAAAAGTTGATACTTCCTCCTTTTTATACATTTGGTCTTCTGTCCACGGCTTGAAAGATATTCCGTTATACACAATTAGAATCTTATTCCCATCAAAGCCCAAGTTTATAAGTTCTTGTTTGGTAGACTCTGAAACCGTTATCGCATAATCTTTCCGATTCATCTTTAGAAATATACTTTCAAGAGATTTTCCAAGCTTATTAAATGGAAATCTCATGTTAATATCCCAAATTTCCCTCGTCAACTGATGAATATAAAATATCCTCTTTTTGTGTTGTACCCATAATGGTGTAAAAAAACGATGCGTATTACATTGATCAATCACATAATCTATTTTTTTATAATTTTTATTATAAAATAGAAATGCATACCATATAACACTAATAATATTTCCCTTTCGGATATAATGAATACCGTCTATTGTTTCTTCCTGCCTCACTCCTCTATAAAGTGCAGAAAAATGTATAATCCGATATTTATTATGATTTAATCGCCGTAACATTTCATGAGTATGAACTTCTGCCCCACCTGCAGTAGGCGATTTTATATCTCTCCATGATAATGCAAGTATTGTAACCCTTTCGTCCTCAATCAATTTCCCATTAATCTTCATCGCCATTCTCCAAATACATCTCGCTTCTATCTTTTTGATTCAAATACCACAAATATAATAAATTACCCCAAAATACTATAGATAATACTGTTCCACATATCATCATAATGTGGGGAATTGTATCATGAAACACACCACATGCTCCTATTATAACAATCAAACCAACTCCTATAGAAATTCCAACCACCTTTGTCTTTCCTACAGCTAACATATAATTCGTTAAAATACTTATAAAAGTTAAAGGAACTACAAATAAACACACATATGGTAAATATACAATTGCTGCAGCATACCTTTCCCCAAATAATATCCCTATCACATATTTGCCTAAGGTTATCATTCCAACAGCACAAGCCAATGCCATTCCCCCACCATAGAATAAGGCTTTCTTTAATATAGGAGCTGTCGATTCTCCTTTTTGATTCCGTTCCACAACCAAAGGAAAAAGAGTTGCTATCACTGCTGTTGAAACATACATGGCTATCTTCCCAATCACCATTGCAGAAGAATATATTCCTGCATCCTGATCCGAAAAAAAGGCCTTTACCAAAAGAACATCCCCATTAGTTAGCGCTATAACACAGCTTTGAACCACAATTGTACCTATAGCATATCTGATAAATTCCTCAACATCTATAATACTTCCTCCCTGATATTGGAATGTATGTCTTATATAACTTTTCATGTGATGCAATCCATACACAATTGCTAAAATAATTCCGCATAGCATCGCTGCAATTACGCCATACACTCTCCAGCCTAAAAGAATCAACAATATACTAAAAGCTAACTTCCCTCCCGCTGTTAAAACTGTTTGAACACCATATGGGAAAAATTTTTTCAGCCCCTGTAGAGTTCCCGAAGTGACAGAAAAAATCAAATTTACAATCGCTATTACCAATGCTCCCGCTACATATCCAGCGGAATCCAAATTAAATATTTGGGTTATTCTCCTAATTCCTATAAAGCCAAAAAACAACAGAATTACCCCAACTAATATAATAAAGCGAAATAACAACTGTAACACTGAACTAATTTCATCTTCATTGCCTTTAGAAGCACTTAATGCAATATATCTAGCAGATATCATTGTTATAATAGTTGTAGGAATTGATAAAATCCCTACAATTGCCAATACAGTATTCACCACCCCATAATCCTTAACTGCCATCATATTGCCAACTGTAATTTGAAATACATAATTACAAACATTAGAACTCATCATTAAAACAAACAATATAAGGCTATTTTTTTCAAATTCCTGTATTTTTTTCATGGTATATATCACTTTCTATGTATAGCTCTAAATACTTTCATCGTATCCTCAGCCACTTGCCATATATCCCGCATCCTAATACGCCCCCATCGGTTTTTCCTCTGAAACTCCAAAACAATTGGCATCTCCTCTATTTTTCCAGCAAGTCTAACAACATTCGCTAATATCTCTATATCATAAGCATACCCCGTACTCTGTACCCTCGGAATAATCTTCCTCAGCACATCCCCTCTAAACAGTTTCACCCCAGTCTGTGTATCTTTTACTGGCAAATGAAACAGAATCACCAGAATCACATAATAGCCCACACTCATGATTTTCCTTCTCTTAGGATAATTCACTTGTGAATCCCTATGCAGTTTAGACCCAATCACTGCCTCCGCCCCAGTTTCTTCCATCTTCAAAAGAAACAAATCCAAATGTTTCGGCGACAAGTCCAAATCAGAGTCCAGAAAAGCTATGTAATCCCCGGTGGCCTTCAGCACTCCCTCTTTGATAGCCTTTCCTTTCCCTCCATTAGGGGTATAACTCACAGCTATAATATGCTCGTCCGCTTCTGCGGCACGTTCAATTTCGTTTTCCGTATTATCCACACTGCCATCGTTTACCGCAATAATCTCAAAGTCCTTATGAAACCCGTTCACAATCTCTACTGTTTTCAACAGATTATTGTATATATTCTTTCCTTCGTTATACGCTGGCATAACAATTGACAGTTTTTCATCGTATATGCTCATCCTTTACTCCTTATCTGCACAAGCATCCTGCCCCTCAGAAATCCTTTGAAGTACTTTCAGCATCTGTTCTTTTACCACACCATTATCAAAATCTTTCAGGCGTGCTTCTTCACCTTCTATAATTCTCTCCGAAGCGACTGCATCCTTTAATACAGTCTCCAGTCCTTTAGCTACTGTCTCTGGCCGCTTGTCTTCCAACAGAATGCCACAGCCATTCAAAGTATCGGGAATCGCGGTACTGGAATAAGCAACAATCGGCACTTTAAAATACATAGCTTCCACTAAAGGAACACAGAAACCTTCATGTTCGCTCATACATAAAAATGCATCAGCCACTTTATAATACCCCAAAATTTCATTAAAAGCAATGTGTCCAGTGAAAATTACATTATTTGCCGACAGTTTTTTTATTCGTTTTTGCAAATATCGATAATAGTTATTTCTTATATCGTAAGCCCCCACAATAATCAAACGAGTATTTCCATCTACATTTTTGTTATAATAATCAAATGCCTCTATTACATCTTCAAGTTTTTTATTCGGTGCGATTCTGCCCACAAAAACAATATTCTTTATTCCATCAGAATATCTTTTCATGATTTCTTCTGATGGTTTCTGAGCATAATCCGCAAACTGAATCAATATGGGAACAACAAACATCTGACAGCAATAGCCCATATTCTGCAAATCATGTTTATTAAATTCCGAAACCGTCA
>CAQBGY010000202.1 GCA_948759685.1 uncultured Eubacterium sp. | reverse complement strand
ATGAATTGAAAGAGCGTATTATGCACAAAAAAACAACTCATAGGCGGTATGCCCCAGTTCACCGTGTTCTCGCCAGCATACTGACAGCAGTTTTAATGCTGACCTATGTGACCACTGTTGCCCTGGCTGCCAGCCCGGAACTGCGAAGGGCGGTGCTGTCTTTCTTCCGCATAGAAGAGCGGGAACAGGTGCCCGGCCAGCCCGATATCAATCCATCCGACATCAATCAGCCCGATGTTGATCAGCCTTATGACAATCAGCCTGACATCAGCCAGACTGAAATCGGCAGTCTGGTCAAGGCCCAGTACATCAAAATGGACCAACGTTACGGTCTTTCCGGTGGCCTGCTCAATAACCTGACCTGGAGCGATGACGGCAGGACTCTTTTGGAGGCTGGGTTCTGGGAGATCAAGGACAACAATCTGGTTCCCGTCCAGGTGGACATGCGGACCAGCCAAATTGACATAACATTCCAGGACATCAATTATCAGGGCAACCTGTACTGGTTCATCCGGAATGGGGAGCTACATCTCTTTCAAGGCAGTCCCTACGGTGTTGATACACGCCTTGAGGATGAGTGGTCTGTAGAGGCCATTCCAGAGCGCACTGATGTATTGTTGCTCAAGCTGGCACAGGGCCAGCAGACAGATTACACCGAGTACCCTATGCTTTTCTATCTGGATACCGGCGAGACAGAGGACTTTTTGGCCAGCACAGGCGCCAAGCAGCTGGAATACGCTTATGATTATTCGTGGTCGGAGAATATGCGTAGGGCATTGATTTTATGTAGTGCCGGCACGGGTGGGCTGCAGGAATGGCTTTGCGATCTGGATGCCAGGACTCTCATCCGTTTGGATGAGCTGACTGGGATGGGCGAGGAAGTCAGTGCCGGTTTCGCAGACAATGATACGCTGATCCTCACCACCCACACCACATCGGAAGAGGACGAAACATGGCAGACCATCACTTGTTATGCTTACGACATCCCCACCGGGCAGAAGACGAAAACCCTGGATAAGGCACACTACTATCGATGGTGGGATGAGCCCTATGGTGCCCAGCTGTTCGGTAGCCGCTGTGTTCTGATAGGCGAGGATGGACAGGTTCGGTTGGTCGATCTGAAAACAGGGATGCAGACTGTCGTAGAGGGATTTACCTGGCAGACAGGGGACGAATTCATGCCCAGCCCCTCCGGCAATAAGCTGCTGTATTATTCCTCTGACTCCAAAGCGGAGGGCCTGGGTATCTCCCAGCTGGGTGTGGTGGATCTGGAAAAGGGCACTTTCATTGCCTTTGACAGGGAAGGTTACGGGAACCTCTACGAGGAGGGCATCGGCTGGAGCAATGACAACACAGTGAGCATTAACGCCCGCTCTTCCGATGGCGAAACCAGGTATCTCATTTTGTATACGTTCTGACAGCGAGAGGCTCCCTTTTTGGAAAACGGATATAGGGTAGAAGATGCTGCCTGATAGGAAATGATATAAGGCTGGGGAGTGGATGAGATGTATATGTGTCTTCCCCAGTCTTTTATCTGTCTTTCAGGGAAAAAATCTGTACGTCGGGAATTGCGATTTCCTATATGCCAACAAACCGTGCATAATAAATGGGGTATTGTAGCAACACCATAGTACCAATCCCTCAAACATAAAGCAGCAAAGGACGCAGGGACCAATGTTTCAGATCACAGTCTGGTTATAATAAAATAAAAAGAAATGGAGGTTGATGATGAAGACAATCGCAATCATCGACGATGATGTTCATATTGGGAATGTATTGACAAAAATCTTAGAGAACGAAGGATATGGTGTTATGCGTGCCTATTCCGGTACAGAAGCACTCTATCTTCTTTCCCAAAAGAAGCCCGATCTGATTCTTCTGGATCTTATGCTTCCCGGACTTTCGGGAGAGGAAGTGTTGTCTCATGTTAAAAACATACCTGTCATCGTCCTTAGTGCAAAGGTGGATGTTCAGGATAAGGTAAACCTTTTGCTTGGAGGTGCGGTTGACTATATGACCAAACCGTTTGATCCGGATGAACTTCTTGCCCGCATTATAGTAGGACTTCGCAAAACGGAAATTGCAGATGATTCCACCGTACTCGTAGCAGATGACTTAACACTGGATGTTTCATTGCAGGAGGTTACAGCAGGGAACCGACTGGTCAAACTGACACGGACAGAATTTGCTATCCTGAAATTATTGATGATGAATCCGAAACGTGCCATATCAAAAAGTGTTCTGTTGGATCGCATCAGCATTGACACTCCAGATTGTACGGAACGGTCATTAAAACAGCACATCAGTAATCTACGGAGAAAATTGCAGGAGGCGACAGGCGGGGATTATATTGAGACTGTATGGGGTATCGGATTCAAACTGGCAGAGAAGAAATCTTGACCAGATCTTGACGCTTTTCTGACCGCTTTCTTGACTTCCGTATGATATTCTTTAGATGAAAGTAGGAGAAAAAATAGATATAAAGTGATATGGAGGGAAAGCGTAAAATGAATATTGTAGAAGCACAGGGTCTATGTAAATATTATGGTAAAGAAAATAATTTGGTCAAAGCGGTTGATGGCGTGGATTTTGGTATCAAGCGTGGAGAATTTGTTGCTATTGTTGGAATGAGTGGTAGTGGAAAATCTACGCTGCTGTATATGTTAGGGGGATTGGAGCAGCCTACCGATGGAGAAATTATTTTGGATGGCGCCAAAATATATGAAATGGATAGCGAGGATATGGTTGCTTACAGAAGAAAAAATATTGGTTTCATCTTTCAAAGTTATAATCTTATTCCTGTTATCAATGTACTGGAAAATATCACTCTGCCAGTAGAGCTGGATGGTACAAAAGTGGATAAAGAGTATCTATCGGAAATCATAGACTTTCTGGGGATTCGTGACAAATTATATGAAATGCCCAATAATTTGTCAGGGGGACAACAGCAGCGAGTTGCTATAGCAAGGGCATTGATAGCAAAACCTCAGATTGTCCTTGCTGATGAACCGACGGGGAATTTGGATAGTAAGACAAGTGAGGATGTGATGGCACTTCTTAAAATGACCAGTGAAAAATTTAACCAGACTATTATCCTGATTACCCATAATAATGAAATCGCTGCATTGGCAGACCGTAGAATTACAATAAGAGATGGAAAAATAATAGCTTAAGGGGGGGAATCTACGGTGAAAATAGAAAGAAAACTATCAAATAAAAAAATGACGGAAGGTAAAACCAGAAATGTGATATTGGTAATAGCGATTGCACTGACCACTGTTATGTTTACGGTGTTAATGACGATATTCAGTAGCATTTCAGACTCACAGCAAAAAGAGGAAATGCGGCTGAATGGTTCGACATCATTTGCGACGATAAAGTATATTTCGGATGATGATTATGAAATACTACAGCGGGCTTTTGGAAATGGAAATGTTGGATATCGTTTATTTATATCATCTCAAATAAATAATGAATCTTTATCAGGGCCGCCAATTGAAATGTCTTATATGGATGAAAATTACATGTTAACACATTTCTGTACTCCTTCTGTGGGCACAGTGCCAATGAAAGAAAATGAAATTATATGTGACAGTAAAACTTTAGAAGAAATGGGTGTGAAGGCGGAAATTGGAAACACGGTATCTTTGGAATTTATTATGAGAAACCAGTTATATATAATAGATTTTAAAATTGCAGGAATTATACAGTCCGATGCATACAGTAGGCAAAGTATTATTGTTTCCAAGGCGTTTGTCGATAAATATGCTACTGAATTGGAGAATACGTACTTGGTTGACGGTGAATATTCTGGAGTTCGGATGATGGATATTAAGATTGATAATAAAATATTTCCATTACGATATTTCACTGACAAGTTGAATGAATGTGGTTATACCATGGAGAATCAGACAGGGAATTTTTTGGATGCAAGTATAAATCCGGCATATGAGACGCAGGTCTCCGTAGATATATCAACTATGATAGGCATAGCTTTAATTGTTTTTCTATTGATGTTCACGGGATATTTAGTCATCTATAACATATTCGAAATATCTATTACACAGGATATCCATTTTTGGGCACTGCTCAGAATGATAGGGACTGACAAAAAAACAATTATCAGGATTGTAAGGCATCAGGCCTCCATGCTGATGATATTAGGAATTCCGCTTGGTATTGTGATTGGAGGCGTATTGGGCAATATTTTGTTTCCGTATATCGCAAGGACAACAACAATAAATGAGGGGTATTATCAATATGGAATTAAAGTTTATGCGATATTGTTTACGGTAATCTTTGTTGCTATGACTGTATATTATAGTGCAAAAAAATCGGTCAGAACAGCTGTCTCAATCTCACCAGTAGCCGCATTGCGGTGTACGGATGGGGAAGTAACAATCCACAAAAAGAAAAGAAAAGTAAAAAAAGGAAGTTTAGAAAAGCTTGCTGCAGCTAATGTTGGAAGAAACAAAAAAAGAATGATTTTAGTTATCGTTTCATTAAGCATTAGCCTGATCCTTTTTAACTGTACGTTTATTCTGGCAAATGGGATAGACAGGGAGAAATATTTGCAGAGCAAGATGAAATCAGATTTTGTAATAGGAAATAGTAATTATTTTAACGTAAATAAACATTTTCGGACAAATGATGATGCTTTGAACGAAGCTGTTATAAATGAAATTAACAGGCAGGAAGGCTTCTTACAGGGAGGGGCTATGTATGCCTGCACACCGATGGGAGAGTCATTGTTTGAGTATCCCGACTGGGAGCAGCACAGTGAGACTGATAAGGATGGCAACCAATATATCAGAATCAGCACAGGTGCCAGGTACAAATCCAATAATGGTATGCTTAGCTGTCAGTTATATGGAGCAGATGATTATGTGCTGTCTAATTTTGAGATAACAGAGGGGACAACAGACATAGAAGAATTACTCCGTAAGATGGGTTCTGGAGAATATATTATTATGAGTGCTGCTGGGTCTTCAGAATTTGCTGTTGGAGATACAGTTACAATCGTATTGGATGGGCAGAAATATCAATATACACTTCTGGCGAAAATGAATCGGGGAAGAACAGAATATTGCCAATTTACTACTAATGGATTTTGTTATTACTTAAGCAGTGATGAACTCCGAAAAATCAGTAATGCGACATTGATGAATTATTCTTTTGATGCAGCAGATATTGATCAGATGGAAGAATATATTGATAGCCAATGCAGCAATGAATGGCTAAGCATGTCTTATATATCTGCGAAGACATATTACACTTCCTTTGACAGCTTGAAATCAGAATTCTGGATTGTTGGCACTTTTATGAGCGTAGTTATTGGGGTAATAGGGATTGTTAATTTTGTCAATGTTATTTTGACATCTATTATAAGCAGAAAAAAAGAAATAGCCACGATGCAGAGTATTGGGATGCAGGGAAAGCAGTTACGGAAAATGCTTTGCACAGAAGGTATTATTTTCTCTCTGTCAGCGTTATCAGGTTCACTTGCCCTGGGTGTTGTTTTGATACCATTGGTTTCTAATGTGTTTGCAGGGATGGTCGAATACTATGCCGGATATATCACGATGACACCAATGATAGCGATTTGGATAGTATATTTTATTGTTTCAATTATAGTTCCTGTTTATGGTAAGCAGATCATTTCCAAGGATTCGGTAATAGCACGAATCAGGCAGGAATAACACTGGCAATATTTGAGCACTACATTTAATTTTAGGAGATAAAATATTATGGATTATGTGCTGACAACAAACTGTCTGGACAAGAGATACAGGAATTTTCAGGCATTAAACGGGCTTACAATGCATATTCCCAAAGGGGCTATTTATGGATTTGTTGGGAAAAACGGTGCCGGTAAGACGACTCTGCTCCGCCTGGTCTGTGGATTACAGGAGCCTACTTCTGGCAGTTTTACCTTGTATGGAATCCGTAACGATGAACGGGACATTGTGAAAGCAAGGCGCCGCATAGGGGCAGTGGTGGAGACTCCGTCAATTTATCCGGATATGACAGCTGAGGATAACTTGAAACAACAGTATTTGGTTCTTGGGTTGCCTTCCTTTGAAGGATTGCGGGATATCCTGAAACTGGTGGGGCTTGGAGAAACCGGTAAGAAAAAGGTGAAAAATTTTTCTTTGGGCATGCGCCAAAGGTTGGGAATTGCTATAGCGCTGGTGGGAGATCCGGATTTTCTGATATTGGATGAACCCGTTAATGGTCTTGATCCCCAGGGAA
>CAQBGY010000201.1 GCA_948759685.1 uncultured Eubacterium sp. | reverse complement strand
CTTTCCCTACACGACGCTCTTCCGATCTAAGACGGCATGGACGGTATCGAAAAATTTCAGACATATCATCCAAATTTAGTGCTGCTTGACTTAATGCTGCCGAAGATGGACGGTTTTGCTGTCTGCGAGCAGATACGGAAAGAAAGCGACACGCCTATCATTATGTTGACCGCATTGGATGATGAGGACAGCCAGATGAAAGGATTTGATTTGGTGGCAGATGACTATATCACAAAGCCCTTTTCCATGCCGCTTGTTGTGCGGAGAATTGAAGCAGTCCTAAGAAGAACAGACAGAAAAAATGAAACATCTACGGTTATCCGCTATAAAGATATTTGCCTAAATGCAGAAAGCTACGAGGTATCCGTTGGAGAAACAGGCATAACGCTTACTGCCCGTGAGTTTGAAATTCTAAAATTGTTTCTGGAAAATCAAGGGCGTGTATTTACACGGGATAATCTGCTGAACAGTATATGGGGATATGATTATTTTGGCGATGAAAAGATTGTAAATACCCATATCAAAAATATCCGCAGGAAATTAGGCGTGGATTACATAGAAACCATAAGAGGGGTGGGATATAAAATTGAGAAAGAAAATTAAAGAAAGTATCGGGGCAAAGACATTTTTGACTATGTTCCTATTGCTGACCGTATGTTGCATCCTTATTTATGGAATGGTCATGGTCTTTCTTCCGAAAAATTATCAAGTGGAGCTTCAAAACCAGTTTACGACGGATTTATATAAGCTGACCGAAAGTCTTGAAAAAAGTGGATGGGAAGATATATCGCAGGATATCCTCGCATTTTCTATACGGAACAATGCGTTTGTGCGGATTGAGGACGAAGCGGGAAATGAAATGCTTGCCGTTAATATTAGCAACGACGAAAAAAAGAATAATGCTGCCAAGACATTGAGCAGTTCTGGCAGTTTCACATATAAAGAAAAAAACTACCGCCTGCTTGCAACGACGAGCCTTATTGCGGTAGCACAATCCTATGATATTCTGGTAAAGCTTATCCCGTTTATCGCAGGAATGATATTGATGATTTCTGTTATTGCCGCATATGTCTGCTCCCGTTATTTTTCAAAGCCGTTGATTGATATATGCGGCGTGGCAAAACGGATGACACGGCTTGACATGACTTGGAAATGCGATGAATCCAGAAGTGATGAAATCGGGCAGCTTGCGGGAAGTCTGAATGAAATGTCCGCACAGCTCTCCGAGGCTCTTGAAAGTCTGCAAAGTGCCAACGAACAGTTACAATCGGATATTGAAAAGCAACGCAGGCAGGAAAGACAACGGATAGATTTTTTTACTTCCGTTTCCCATGAACTGAAAACGCCGATTACTATTATCAAAGGTGAATTAGAGGGCATGATATATAAGGTTGGCGAGTATAAAGACAGGGACGCTTATCTGAAACACGCCTTAAAGACTGCCACAGATATGGAAATACTCGTAAAGGATATTCTTTCTGCGGCGAGAATGGGCGGTTCAGATTTTCAGATTTTGCGTGAAAAAGTGGATATGACCAGTCTGGTAGAGAGGTGTTGCAGAAAGGTCAAGGGCATTGCCGAAGATAAGAAAATAAAGATGCTCTCCCACCTACAGCAAAATGTTTTTTATCATGGTGACGAGCGGCTTTTACAGCAGGCTGTTTCCAATATTATAAATAATGCGGTCATCTATTCTCCAGAGCAGGCAGAGGTAGAGGTAGAATTATCGGATGCCATGCTGACCGTCCATAATACGGGCGTCCACATTAAGGATGAAGATTTGGAACAGCTATTTATTCCCTTTTTTCGTGTAGATAAATCACGCAACCGCAATACGGGAGGGAGCGGCTTAGGTCTGTATATTGTCAAGACGATTTTCGACCACCACCGCATTTCATACAAACTGGGAAACACAGAAAACGGCGTGAAGTTTACAGTCGGTTTTTAAAACAAATCAACATAATTGTAAGGCAGATTGGCAATGATGCCGTCTGCCTTTTTCTTTGCACTAAAACGGCAACTCCACCTAAAATACTTCTCAACTCCACCCAGACTCCACCTTTTTTTCGTATTCTTATGATGCTTCAGATAAGAAAAGGAGCGGCAAAGGAGGTGAAAAGGCAGGTAGTATAAAAAAGAATTAGTCTTACTGAAAAACGAGATGAATAAAAGTCCTGCGGGCGTACTTATATGAGACAGGACAAAAAGGAGGAAACATGGATTTACTGAAACGAGTGTGCCTATACTTAGTGCGAAAGAAAGGAAAAACGGCTACACTTCTCGCATTTTTACTGGTTATGGCAACGCTGGTGCTGACTTGCTTTTCTATCCAGTCGGCAACAATAACTGCAAACACAAATATCAAAAAAGCCTTGTTGGGATACTTTACCATTAATGCAAAGCACTTGGATACGGGTATTACAGAGAGTGTGCTAAATCAGATACTTTCCATAGACGGACTGAGCGGAAATTATATCCTGCGTTCTTATTACTATGCCAATTATTATGATACAGACGGAAAACTTTTGGAAATCAGCACGGAGGGAGCAGCTCAGACACCCGCAGAGTATGAAAACGCAGGAAAGATTGTCGCAAGCTCCAACTCAGAAAATGACAGTTATTTTACCGAGGGCGGTTTCAAGCTGACGGAGGGAAAAGCCATTACATCTGAAAATGGAAATGCAGTATTGATACATGAAAAGTTTGCCGAAAGAAATGGGCTTACCATAGGCGACACCATACAGCTTTCTGATGTAACAGATAAAAACCGTGTCACAGATGTAACGGTTGCAGGAATCTTCACAAGCACAAAAGAGCAGGATGCCATCGGGACTGCACCATCCTGCGATTTATATGACAATATTGTCTTTACCGACCTTGCCACCGCTTCTTATCTGCTTTATGGAACAGAGGACGAAACCAATATACAGTTTGGGGATTTTCATGTAAATGACCCAGAGGAACTTGACCACATTATGGAGCAGGTGCAGGAAATCAATGGTGTGGATTGGAATAGCTGTACGCTGACCCGCTATGATAAAGACTATCAAAATGCAAAGAAATCTCTGGAGGGATTGCAAAATATTGTCTTTATTGCTATCGCAGTTGTGTCTGCTATCTGTTTTTTAGTGCTTGCCCTGTTTATGACCTTGCGATTGCGTAGCCGTATCCACGAAACAGGCATTTACCTTGCAATGGGAATTTCAAAGGGGGCGGTACTGTTACAGTATTTGCTTGAGGTATTTATCGTAGCTGCCATCGCCTTGCTTCTCTCTTACGGTGCAAGTGCAGCCATTTCTAACCAGATTGGAAGCAGGCTGCTTTCGCAGGTTACAGCGGAAACCTATGAAACGGTGGATTTGACGCAGAACGCAGAAACAGCCAAACAGCCTACGGAAGATTTAGGTCTTTCAGAGATTATAGTGGAGATTTCCGCAACGGATTATGTGATTGTATGGGCATTTGGATTGATGATTTGTCTGGTATCTACCGCACTTGCCGCATATCCGATTATGAAAATGAAACCAAAGAACATTTTATCGCAAATGAGTTAGGAGGCGCACAATGAATTTAGGAATAAGAGCGATTTTATATACAGTCCGAAAATGGAAAAAGACGCTGCTCATATTCTGCCTACTTCTGTCCATCACAACTCTGGTACTGTCAGGACTTGCTATCGCAGATGCGCAGGAAGAACAGACAGAGGAAGTCCGTGGAACAACGGGAGCGAGTTTTACAGTAGAAAGAAACTTGTCCACAGGCGGTTGGGCAAGCGGTGACGGTGGTTCCTATAGTACGCAGGAATTTATATCCGAGGAAATGCTTCAAGAAATTTCCTCTGTAGATGGAGTTGCGGGATATGATGCAGCGGTTGTCTCTATGCCTTATTACTATACCCAATCAGGTGAAAGTATCGTTACAGAAGATGTTAACAACAGCTTTTATACTTATGGTTCTCTCAATTCAGAATATAACGAGTTGTTCGTATCTGGGCGGTTTGAATTGGTAGAGGGAACTCATATTACGGAAGATATGCCGAATGGACTTATTCTCAGCAGGGATCGTGCCGAAAAGAATGGGCTAAAGTTAGGGGATAAAGTATCCGGTATCAACAATCCCTACGCAGACGATCCCGAAGTGGAGATGGAACTTGTGGGTATCTTTGACGTTCTGGCAGATAAAGATGATGAGGCGACCATGTATGATGCTGCTACACTATGGGATTACACCGATTATGCTTTTTGCAGCTACAATGCAATGAAAGAAATGGCTGTTAATTATGAAGATGGCAACAAAATTCAAGAGGCAGATTTTTATGTTTCAGATGCTGCGGAGCTTAATAATATTATCGAAGAAGTACAGAACATTTCCTCAATTAACTGGGACAACTTTATTATCACTGCCAACGATGAGGTCTATCAAAACATTTCCAGTTCTCTTTCTGATACTGGAATACTGATTACTACACTTATCGTTGTTATCACGGTTGTGAGTATGGTGCTGATTATCCTTATCTTGTCAATGTCCATACGGAGCAGGAAACGGGAAATGGGTATCCTTCTTGCTGTCGGTATCGCAAAGCCTTCTGTAATCTTACAGTATGTGCTTGAAACTGCGCTGATAGCGGTTGCCGCATTCCCGCTGGCTTACTTATCCAGTAGGCAGGTAGCGGGAACGCTTGGCACTCTCTTTGGAAAGGCGGCGGAGAATGTGGTTGTCACACCGCAGCATTTCGCTCTGGTGGCAGTCGCAGGAGGTATCCTGCTGATTATAGCGGTAATAGTATCCTGCATACCCGCCCTGCGCTTTAAGCCAAAGCAAATACTCTCGCAAATGGAGTAAGTTTGACCTGATATAACTGTAAAATCCATCAAAGAAGAAACGAGGTAATCAATATGAATATTATGGAACTCAATAACATTGAGTACGCCTATGAAAATAAAAGAAAGGTACTAAAAGGTGTAAGTCTTTCCGTTGAAGAAGGGAAAATGTACGCTATTCTCGGACCGTCAGGCTGTGGCAAAACGACATTGCTTTCCCTGATAGGCG
Source organism: uncultured Eubacterium sp. (assembly GCA_948759685.1). The sequence continues at coordinate 1,219 of CAQBGY010000201.1, read as the reverse complement.
GCTTGGACAGCCCATCGAACGGACAGATTTTGTATGACGGTCAGGATATTGAGAAAATGGGGCTTTCAGCCCACCGTAAGAACAACATAGCATTTATTTTCCAGAGCTATAATCTGATTGATTATTTAACGCCAAAGGAAAATGTGGCTTTGACATCAAAGCTGCCGCCATTACCCATTTTGGAGCGTGTAGGACTCACGGATGAAGAAAGCAAAAGGAATGTGCTGAAATTATCAGGCGGTCAGCAGCAGCGTGTGGCGATTGCCCGTGCGTTGGCTTCTGATGCAAAGGTCATTCTTGCCGACGAGCCGACGGGAAATCTTGATGAGGATACCGCAGCCGAAATAGCGAATATCTTAAAAGAATGTGCCCATCAGATGAACAAATGTGTTGTTATCGTTACCCATTCAAATGAACTGGCAAAGCAGGCGGATGAAGTTTTACAGCTTAACCGTGGGGAAATGAAAATGCTAGACAGGCTAAATCAATCTGGGAGGAAAGGAAAATGACCGTTGCTTATGAAAACTAGTTTGATTTGAAACATTATACTAAAGCAGATAGCAATGATATTGAACTTGCGTTGATTGGTATAGAAATAATGGAAGAAATACAACAAATGGCAAGGCAGCAGAATGTGCATTTTTCACTGGATGCAGATGATGGTTTTGGCTGCATAGTAAAAGGCAATAACTTCTGTTTAGAGTTTGGCTTGAAATCTTTAGTAGCGGTCTATTTGGAGAATTGCCATTCTGGAAATGAGCTGCGAATGAAAGTTACAGATAAAGGTTTCTTGTTAAGAGCATTATATGTAGAATTCCCTGATGATATAGTAAATTTGTTGAACGGTATATCTTGCGAGAATAAAAAAACAGAATCAGATATTACAGAATTTAAAAATTACATTGTCTATCTAAATGGTGATATGAAAACTTATTGTGATGAAAGCGGATGCTATACAGAAATTGTATTACAGACATATAAAGCATTTAATAGATAATTACTGGAAAGAAATAAACGCAACATTGATAGTGACCTTGGAATATTATTCATAACATATAGGCGTTTACTATGTAAAAACAGCAAATCAGACCCACCAAATAAAAAAAACGATGTTCGGGTGGGCTGTTTCGCCATACCCTAACCACCCTCCGACTTCGCTTTTTGAAGTTTGGAGGGATTTTTATTGCCTGCAAATAGCAAATTCTATTTACATATATCA
>CAQBGY010000200.1 GCA_948759685.1 uncultured Eubacterium sp. | reverse complement strand
CCGAGATAAAAATGCAGGAAACAGAAGTTATCAGTATCCAGTGGGTAGACCGGGACGGCTTAATTGATATGCTGCATAGCGGAAAGTTACATCCAATGATCGATTATGTAGAAGAAATGTTTTAGGACTTGATATATGATAAAGGGCAGTATTTAAACTGTATGCGGCGGTCTGCCTGTTGGAAAGCGGGGGAAACAGAGTTAATATGCCTACAAGGCGGTTTGCGATTGCGCCGCCTTGCAGGGGCAGCCGCCCCTATATCAGACGAATGGCGATATGCCATATTCGGGTGGTGGTGTAAGAGCCTTCCATGCAAAACGTCAACATTTCTTAGTCATTAACAATAATTAACCGATATATAAAATGGAAATAAAAATCGAAAGGAAGGAAACGGTATGGGAAAGGAAGAGATTACACCGAGTGAATAGCAGATTATGGAAGTCCTGTGGGCTTGCATGGAACGCCCTACGGTGCCTTTTGTGGGTGAACCCCTTCCTGACAGTCTGCCAGAAACAGTTCCGGGCGGATATGGAGGATATCCGCGACAGGGTGTGCATACAGGGCAGCGGGAGGACGACACATGAATATGACAGTGAGGGGAATGCCGGTATTCTGGATTATGGGAGCAGTATTCATCAGATGATCTCGTATGATGCCAGTTATGTTTATGTGGACAGAGAGGCATAGCATGATAATACCTTCTATAAAAAACTTAGTGAGAAATCACGGGAGAATATAGAAAAACATATTGAAAAAATAAGAGAAAAAGCGGCAGAAAAACAGAAAGAGTTTCAGGAAAAACTGGAAGAAAAAATGTCTGAATCCAAAGACGGAACAATTTATCTGAATGACACAGCTATCCGGACGATTATAGAAGCTGCCCAGGAAGAGGATGCAGGCAAAACCACTGTGAAAGATCAGCCGCAGGTTGGTGCGAATGTCAGTGGAGGGGTGAAGTATAAGCACAGTTATTTGTATTATAACGAGGATGGCGTTCCATGCTTTTCCAAAGAACACGCTGAAAGATGCCTTAAAGGAAGAAGTGATTACAAAAAAATCGTGCCTGTGTCGGAACAGGTAAAAGCAGATTTGGCAGAAGTAGTGAAGCAGGATTTCATTAGCACCAATGGAAAAGGGATACCAGAGGGAAGCAAAAGGCATGATGTAGTTAATAAGTCTTTGAGTACCATTTCTGCAAAAGAATGTGCATCCGCTTCAGGCCAGAACAGGGAACTGGTGGAGCGATATCTTACAATGAAAACGGTGGCCAAGCCAAATACGCTAATGAATTACAAATTTGTACAGAACATCCTGAAAAGCGAAACTTTTAATGACAAGAAGATATCGCAGGTCAAGACATCGGACGCAAAACGGTTCCTGATAAAGTTCCAGCAGGACGGGAGGTATTACAGCACCGCAAAGACCGTGCGGGGCGTCCTGCGCCCGGCTTTCCAGATGACGGTTGACGATGACGTGCTGATGAAGAAACCCTTCGGCTTTGGGCTTGCCGGGGTGGTGGTCAATGACAGCGTGACGAGGGAAGCCATTACAAAAGACCAGATGCGGAAGTTCCTAAAATTTATCCATGACGACAATGTCTACTGCAAGTATTACGAAGAGGTCTAAACCTTTTCCACACGGGAATGCGCATTTCAGAATTTTGTGGATTGACAAAAGATGATATTGATTTTGAGGATAATAAAATCAGAGTCGATCATCAATTACAGAGGAAAAGGGATATGGAATATGTCATAGAAACGCCTAAGATAGAAAAAGGCGTGAGATATGTGCCTATGTCTGATGAAGTGAGGGAATGTTTTAAACGTATTTTGGAGAAACGCAAGAAACCAAAGATTGAACCTATGATTGATGGCAAGTGCGGATTTCTGTATCTGGACAAAAATAATAGCCGATGGTTGCTTTGCATTGGGAGAAATACTTTCAACGTATCCGTGAGAAGTATAATAAGATTTACAAGAAAGAACTTCCAGTGATTACCCCACATGTAGCAAGGCATACATTTTGTAGCAATATGGCAAAGTCTGGTGTTAATCCTAAAAAGTTGCAGTACATTATGGGGCATTCGGATATCGGTGTAACGCTTAAAACATATACCCATTTACAGTTTGAAGATTTGGGTGAAGAGATGGAAAAGGCATGTGAAAGATAGCGTGGTCTACGAATATTGATTTTTAGACCAACTTATAGACCAAACGATTGACAATCTATGCCGAGTTATACCCAATTATGCCGAAATAAGTAAAAATGTCTTTGCTGCAAAGAAAATACATAACACATTGAAACCCTTGAAAATACAGCAAAATCAAGCATTTACGGAGGTTTTAGCAACATGATGAAAATTTTATTTATATGCCACGGCAGGAAGCGAACACAAACCTTGAAATGCTGATATTTTCTTATAAAAATGCTAATTGTCAGATGAATTTACAGAGGTTTTACAGAGAATCAAAAAATAGATAAGAAGTCCAGTGCAAAAAATTGAAAAACAGGTTGATTATTTCTCATAATCTGTATATACTATGAGTAGAAGTAAATGTTTGCCGCTTGCTGATGGTGCGGGGTATAAGTGATTCAGTTCGTAAATTATGCCACTTGCTATACAGGTGGGGTATAAATGGTATAGTGCGTAAATGCTCCCCATCGGCTGATGTCGGTGGGGATTTGCATAATATGAAGTTTGCCCAAAGGAGAATATTACAGTATATGGAGATACGGCAGGGATATTCTTATCATATCAAAGATGAGTTTTTTGATATGGTGCAGGATAGATACTTGATGAGCAATAAAGAAAATGGAAATTACCGTCCTCATTTCTATGCAATACAAGATAAAAAGAATCACTCTCTTTATTGGATGATCCCCATAAGTTCACAGGTGGAAAAGTATAAGGTCATTATAGAAAAGAAGAAAAGAAAATATGGAAAATGCAATACAATAATCATTGGTAAATTTGCAGGAAAAGAGAATGCATTTTTGATTCAGAATGCTTTTCCCATTATTGCAGAATTTTTTGATCATATACATACAGTCGAAAATAAACCAGTGACAGTACATAATGAATTAAACAGGATGCTTTCGGAAAATTTAGGGGAAGTGCTTGCATTGTATAACCGTGGGATTCATTTGATATTTACGGATATTGATAAGATAAGGACTATTATGGAACAGAAATTAGAAAATACTGGATGTCAGTAATGCCATTGCTTGTAAAGGTGTGAGTAATGGCATTTTATAGTCGGGATAGTTTACATTTGATCTGGCAGCAGTAATTTACAAAAAGTACATATCTATTACATTCATGTATTCGCGTAAAAAATGGAATGTTAAAGTGCTAATAATATTCTTTTGCGTGGTAGTTCTTAAAATTTTACCGAACACTGATAAAATGTATCAATATTAAAAAAGTAAAGAGAATCAAGCTTTTCAGGAATTGTGTGCAACGCAATATAATATAAAAAATGGTAGAAAGTATTGAAAATAAAGGATTCTCCCGAACTCCCGTTAAAAATACTGTTAATATAACATAATAGCCTTAAAAATCTTATAAAAATGCCTATTTTGCTGATTTGCCGAACATAGATATAATAAAATCTATAAAGTGCAAATGCCGAAGATTACGCCCCATGTATGCAGACACACATATTGTTCTCATTGTGCATCAAGCGGCATGAACCCAAAGCATTTACAGTATTTAATGGGGCATTCAGATATTAGCGTCGCTTTGAATACATACACTCATGTAGATTTCGATAATGTCAAAAAAGAGGTTAAAAGCCTTGAAAAAGCTGTCCTGTAAATTCAGAAAATGGTGGTTGTTTTACAGAGAATGACCATAAAGATATGTGGCAAATCGTAGTAAAAAGCGGTATGCCACATAAAACATTGAACCCCTTGAAAATACAGCAAAATCAAGCATTTACGGAGGTTTTACAACGATGATAAAAATACTTTTTGTTTGCCACGGCAACATACTAACTGATTGCTAGAAACATTGTATTTACAAGGGTTGTGGAGATGCAACATATGAGTTTAGGACAAATTTAGGACAAAAAATAAAGAGAGAATTTGTATTACAAATCAAATTCAAAACGGAGGAAACTTAGAATGGACTATACAATAGATGTTGATGTTATTTATAAAGACAAAACGGAAGATACTGTTGATGTGGAGATTGATTTAGACATTTATAGTGAGTGCGAAGATATAGATGAAAAAATTGATTACATCAAAAAGGAAACAAAAAAGCAATATAAAAATGTGAAAAAGGTTGAAATTGACGAGGACAATTTAGAAGATATAGAAAATTATATTAAAGATATAGATGATACATCTGATTGGACTGGTGAAGAGGACTTCGATGAATTTATGGAGCATGAAGATTATGAATGATTATTTTAAATAAAAATAGGGATGCCGAAACATCCCCATTCCCTAAACTGCCACTTGAAAACTGAAAGTGGATAGTTTATAATCAGTATAGAAGGTAACGGAGATATTGGTGTGTCCCCATTACCCCAGACGGAAACTTATGCAAAATGATTTACAAGTTACACAGGCTATCCCCTATTTGCGGTAGAGGATAGCCCTTTTTCTGTCTATTTACGGTTGTTGTGATTATCTATGTAAGCTAAAGCGGCAAATACCACTAATAGCAATGTTAAAACTTCTAACGTGTCCATAGAACCCCCTTTCCGTTTCCGAAAAGGGCAACCAAGGAACTATCCCCATACTGTCTATACTGACTAAGGATATTTTATCACATTATGTCGGATATTACTATATAATTATCCCCCCATTTCCGTATATCAAAAATAGGAATGATTGCTGATTTTGGAATGGGTTGTTTGAGAGACGAACGTGATGTGTGGAGATTGTGTGATGATATGGGAATGATTGATTTTGTCGGCGATTCGCCCCATTGGGAGTAGGTGGGATTTGGGATTGTTGGAGGGTAGAGAAGCGTGTAAACTTTGCGGGAATAGTTAGTATAGACTAATCAAAATTTACCCACATTTCTGACAGTTTGAAATTGAGTGAAAAATTGTGTAAAAATTCAAGTGTTCAATCTGGACACTTGAAAAATACCCTATTGATTTATCGGAAAATCCCCCATATCCACCAAATCCCCATCATGGACAATAGGCAGCTAGAAAGTGTTCGTAAATTATCCCCTTTGCAAGAAAAAAGACACCCATATTTCTATGAGTGCCTTGATCTGTTTATAGTATGTGGATTATGCTTTTTTCAGTTCACGCTTGTACTTGTAATAGGTGTTGCGTGCTATGCCTTGTAGATATTCTCTCATAATTTTAGCATCTGAGAATTTACCATCAAAATCCTTAGATTGTTCTTGTATAACTTTCTTGATGTGTTCCGCTTTGTCGGTCTTTATGTTGTGGCTTCCTTCTGGTCTGCCTTGTGGTTTTTCACTTTTGGCTTTTCCCTCAGTTACACGATTTATAAGGAATTGTCTTTCATGTTCCGCTTGTGCAAAAGCAAGCCTTATATTGTCTTTTAGGTTTTCACGTTCAAACCAGAAGGAGAATATCAATGCAGAAAATGACCAAGGAAGAATTAACAGAATTTGTAAATAAAGTATCGGGTGAAGTATCAGGGGTATATACAGATGTATCAAACACAGGAAATGTAAATATGGATAAATATGGATGCCGTCAATATGTTGGCAAGAAATATGGTACAGATTCAAGGGAACTGCATGAACATCTTAGTGGAAACCTTATACCGGCTTATGGAAATGGGGAAAATGTGATAAGTAGAATATGGTATTAAAATGTAGCTGTAAACAAAGTGCCGATGTGGATATGATTGCCAAAAGTGGCAACCCATGTTCCATATATTGATATAGATAATAAATAGTGAAAAAATTGAATACTGATATGATTATGATTTTAGGGTACTGTTACGGTTGTGGCAGTACCTTTTTATATAAATTTTATGTGAATTGGAGCGTGATTCATTATAGAAACAACAGAAGCATTAAAAATGCCTTGGTGGAACAAGTATACATTATCGGTTCAGGAAGCCGCAGAATATTTTTGTTTTAGTGATAAAAAGGTTAGAAAGATTATAGATGAACATGAAACGGACAATTTTGCCTTATGGAATGGTACAAGACCGCGAATTAAAAGACAGCTATTTGAGAAATTTGTTGACGAAAAATTAAATTCTATATAGTAGCTTCCCAATTTGATTATAAATGATTGCTAATAGATTTTGGGGGTTAAGTATGGTATATTATCCTGAGTTTGACACTAAAAACAATAAAAAAGTCTCAGAGGCCTTGATTTTAC
>CAQBGY010000199.1 GCA_948759685.1 uncultured Eubacterium sp. | reverse complement strand
ATATTTGTTCAAACTATTAAATAAGATAAAAATATAATGCGTTTGCCCTGATTAATGAAAAACAAGTTTAGAATGATAATAAAGAAATTTAGGTATTAATAAAAAGAAACTTTTCTCACTATAAACAAGAAAGAGACTATTAATAGCTGAAAAACAATCAAATTATATCACATGAGTTTAATACGTATGATATGGACAATACTAATTATTATTTTCCAAACAGAAATAATCTCCCAGTAAAAGAATATAATATAGAAAATAAATGATTACTTTTACAACGAAACTAAACTACGAAAGATAAATGAGAAAGAGTATTGCCATAATTATAACATCTATATTAGCACTATCAGGATGCAACAAACAACAATCCGTATCTGACAGGCTACTAAATGAAGTAGAAAAGACCATTGCCATCAATCCTGACAGTGCATCCAACCTACTAAAAGGCATATCATGTCCTGAAAAACTAGACGATAAAACCTTTGCACGCTGGTGTATGCTATCCGGGAAAGTTACAGATAAAATATTCAATGACCTTTTACCTACTTATCAGTTTGAAAGGGCTTATGACTGGTATTCGTCACACGGCACTCCCGATGAACAAGCGCAAATCTTAATTTATCTCGGTCGTTCCTATTTTGCTGATGGAGATTATGATAAAGCAATGTCTATTTATACCAACGCCTTAGATATTGCTGAAAAACATAAGCTCAATAATCTCACCGGATATACCTATAGCTATATAGGCGATTTATATAGGGAAAAATTCATGTTTACAGAAGCCATTAAAAGATATAAGGCTGCCGCCGAATGCTTCAAAAAAGAAAACAATATTGATAGTTATGCCTGTGCTTTAAGGGACGTAGGACGTGAATATGCATGCATAGACTCGTTATCACGCGCTTTAAAAATTCTAACTATAGCTGATTCTGTAGCACGTAATACTAAAAATACAGAAGTAACCGCATCAATAAATAATACTCTAGGAAACATCTATGCAATGCAGAATAAATACGATGAAGCTGAAGAATACTTTCTCAAAGCATTGGCAGGAAGAGAAACAATGCCCGATTATATGGCACTGATAGACTTATATATCGCATCGGGGGCTATTAACAAAGCAAAAGAGCTACTATCCAAAATACCACAAGATAATCCAAAGTATACATACAGCATTAAATATTTATACTACCAAATCTATAATGAAGAAAAGAATTATAAAGAAGCTCTTACTAATCTGAAAGAATACGTCGAAATAACTGATTCAATCATATATGCTGATAACCAATCTAAGATATTGAACATAGAGTCCAAATATAATCATTTAAAAATCAGCAAAGAAATAGATAGATTAAAGATTAAACAGCAAAGCTACATTATAGTTTTAGTTATATGCATTGGAATACTATTACTAATAATAATAGGATATCTACTATATCGAAAGAAAGTAAAAGAGAAAATCCAAAGACAACAAGAAGAGTTGAACCGAATAAAGGCAGATTTGCTTTATGTTTCCTTAAAACTGGAAAAGAAAAAAAGATTATTAGATACATTCAAAGAGAAAAATGAAAACTATAATAAAATGCAGGAAGAAATAAGTATCCTAACCACCAACTATAAACAATTGCAAAGTAAAATTCTAGAGAATTCACCTTTACATAAAGAACTGATACATCTAGCCAACCAAAATAAGCCTAGAAATAACAAGCCATTAATAACAGAAAAACATTGGAAACTTATTGCAGATGAAATAACACATATCTACCCAAATCTTCATAAATATATATACAGTCTATGCCCAGCTTTATCAGAACAAGATTTTCTATATTGCTGTTTATATATATCAGGGTTTGACACTAACACAGAAGCAAAGTTACTAAACATTACAGTTGACTCAGTAAGAAAAAAAAGACTCAGACTTAGACAAAAACTGAACATAATATTACCAGATAATAATGCTACATTATATGAGTATTTAATTGAAAACATGCACTAATATCCTCTTTTCAGGAAGAAATAATCAGCAGCATAAAAGGATGTCCACGCAAAACATCATAAACATCTGATTATCAAGCACCGTTTGTCCACACTGAAAAAATTCTTTTATTTGCATTCCCTCTCATTTCTCCATAAATTTGCAAAAAAACAATTAAAGATATGAGAAAACTAAGCATTTTACTATTATTAATTGGCATTCCATTCATGATAATAGAAGCCAATAGTCTATCAACACAAAGAACTAAAATTATAAGATGGTTGACTAGCCCTGTTTTAGCATGGGGATTAAACGATATATGGGTTGGGCCTCTAAACCTTGTTCCGGGAAAAACGACAATTAAAGGTTTGGTAGAAATAAATCCGGGAATTTCATTAGGTGGAAAAGTTACCGATATTCATTTGAGATATATCAAGAAGTGTTTATGGCTAGTCGATGTAGGACATACCATATTCTCTTATGCAGCCCACATGAATAGCAATTTGCTTTATGATACTTATCCTAGTTCATACTACGATTTAGCAAAAGCCCAACAGAAAATAGAAGGAAACCAAGAGGACGGCATCCCTATTGTAGGCAAATATGACTATAATGTATCAATGTGGAATTCAATTCCGTTTATACCAACATCCAGTGCTTTATGCGTTGGACATGGACAGCAGAATCCGACCCCCAATATGTTCCTCCAAAGTCCTGACATCGACAACAGCCCTTTTGGCGCAAATATATACAAGTTTGCAGGTCTGTCAAGTAAACACATTGATTTACCTCCACTAGTACTTGAATGGCTCAACGCCCAATTAGACTTTGGTATAATAGGACCTAAACAGGGTTTTAACGGTTCTCGATATATCGTAAACAGCAAGAATATATATAATATCGAGTGGAGTACAAATAATCCGGACATAGCAACAATAGATCAAAGCGGGATTCTTACAGTTACCGGCAATGGTATTGTACGTATCACTGCTAAAGGAGGAAACTCATTAGAATCCAGCATCGAAGTCATGGTGGGTACTCCGAGATTTGTCTTGGAAGATGCAATTAGAAAGCCCGGATTTTACGAAATAAAATCAAAATGTATTGATTCGCAATATGCAGAATTCTTGAATAAATACAAGAATGTTCTACTGTACAAATGGGGAATTAAAACAAACGACCAACCGTTAGTCTGGTTTACATCCGAATCACCGGAACTTCACATAAGTACTCTGGAAGATAATGACAACACAACTGTCTATTTAAGAATCATAGATTCCGAAGGCAATGAAAGTGCACCATTATTTGTCAGAATCTCCGGACAAGATATTTATGATTTAACTTATAAGACATTAGTCTTTAATAAAGACGGGCGTTTGTTTAATGACAAAGGCATAGAGTTATTTTATGATTTTGTGACCATGCCTTTAAAATATAGAGACGAGACTTATGATGAGTTCTCTAATGCAGAATGGAGTCCTGTTGCCGCAATTGTCATAAATGATGAGAATGTGCCGAGAGGAATTCCGTGGAAAAGAAAAGGGTATATACGTGACATAATACCACCATCTGAAAAAGAACGCATTCTTTCATCTCCAGACGGGAAGGTTATGATTTACAAATTGCAGCTTCTTAACTTCGATGGTGAAATCGTACAACAAACACCTTTTACAATAATGTATAAGTCTAACTATCCTAATAATTAAAAGATATGAAATACATAAACCAAATTATCTGCTCAATAATTATTACATCTGCTTCTATCTTATTATACGGATGCAAAAAAGATGGAGCTTTGCGATTTTGGCATAAGTTTGAATGCACTATTAACAATATTCCATATTTCGATAACCCGGAGGTATTTCTGCCGTGGCAGAGTTATACGCCCAATATGGATTATTACTCAAATTACGACGGGAGCAGTCAATTAATTTTTCATTCGTCTTTAGTACCTAAAGATGATACAAAAGAATGGCCCCAATATGATGTCAGATGCACTATCTGGAATTTTACACCAGATATGATTAACAAAAAACTTACATTTTCCATTCCTTCAGAAACAGAAGATATATTCCTACATAGGACATCTTATTTAGAAATTACAAATATGCAAACTTGGAACACCTGTTTTGGCGAGGGGTATATGATAATATCTTCTTATGATGAAACGCAGAATGAGATGTTCGGCAAACTAAGAGCTGAAACAAAAGACATCGGTGATAATGCATGCAAGCCATTAATTTTAGAAGGAAACTTCCAAGTTATAGTAGAAAAACACCAATAAATTCATTATTATGAAAAAAATAATTCAAACATTAATGTTTATCATATTGATTGCGTCGTGCGCAGACAATGATATCTTGCCAGACAAACCGTTTAATGGCAATGCAGCGGAAGTCGATTCAACTAAAACCGTTGGTGAACTCCCGGAAGATAGTTTAAATATAAAATATATGATGCAAACAAATTCAGATTTGATTATATCAGATAGAATCATCTATAAAAACTCAATTTATGTTTTGGATTTATCACTTGAAGAAGCAAAGCAATTATCAATATCTGATAAAATGTATCAGAAGTATGTTGAAATTGTCTCAAACATGAACAAGGATAATAAAGAACACTAACAAATATCATTCTCTATATTACCAACATCTAAATTTTATAGATATGAAAAACAATTTTAACAATTATAAGATTGACAGCGTTGTAGGATTTATCAAACATGCATTATGTAATGTCGCAGGTATGTATAATGAGCAACAAAGATATGACCGGGATACTTATATCAACGTTTATACAAATAATATCCAACCAGCTAATAGATTTCATTTCGACAAGATTACTTAAAATTATTATGCACGCGGCTCATTTGACTGGAACTCGATTACTTTAGCCGGCTCTTATGATTTTAGCAACAATGGAGCTAAGACCATTACAGATAAAAGCAACAATGAACTTCCAGTTAATACGGAGTTATCTGATTTAGACCGAATGTTCATCAACTACTTTTATTTACCATACAAAGCACGAACTGATGTTTACAGAGAATTGGACGATGTTGTATTTGATGGAAATAACAGACAACTTACTCCTTCAGAAATCCAAGAGCTTGAAAGATATCTGAATAATGGAGCATACAAACCATCAACAGGGGGAACGTCACAAAAACCTTGGTAAATTATATAATGAGAATGATATTTAGCAAGAGGGTACATTGCAAAAGTTTATGTACTCTCTTGCTTCATTATAAGATTTTAGGTTAGCTGGGGCTTTATAAGGAAAAGCGCAATCTACTAAAACTAATCAAACAATTCTTTCAATACCTCCAGCGATTTCAATGCCGGGAAGTCCGGCAGATGCAAACAGTAATAATCATTCATAATCGTCAGGCAACGGGTACGCTCCGCACGACTCATGCCAAAAAGATGCATTGTTTCATAGTTCATGCGCATCAATTGACGAAGACGGGCAGCCTCTTCAGGATTGATATAAGAAGAATGTAGCTGGGGGCGGGTGGAAGTGAAACAGGCATTTAGCAAATCAAAGTAATCGCCGGTATGATAATCCTCCAGATTCGGATAAAGTCCCAGGAAACGAGAAAGACGCATCAAGAAAACCAGATGGAAATTGGCAAAACTGTCTCTACATTCGTCCAGCCAAATGATGGAATGTTGCAAGTAGGCAAACAACGGACGGTTCTCCGCCTCCTCCCGGACAGCCCTATAAAGAAACTCAGACAGGAAAAGTGCCATTGAGGACTTATACGGATCATAAGGAATAGAAGAAAAAGGATAAAAGGATTTCGCTTCCTTCACACGATAAAGGGTTGCGTTAGGACGATAGTCTGCCTCGAACTCAATAAAAGACAATGGCTGGAAAAGTACGGACTTCACCGCTGCCTTCCGCGAACGGGGCACTGCGACAAGGAAAGAAGCCCTGCCGGACAACTCCGTGTACATATCTACAATAATAGACGTATCATTATATTTTAATGTATGAAGAACTATTCCTTTCGTTTTTTGCAGCATAATCAAATCATTTCATGGTCAATCGGGAAGCAAAACTACAAAAAAGAAACCACAAATAAGCAGTTTTTTTAATTCTCTATAATATAATAAGGTAAGAAAGAAAACACATTCTCTACTTTCTTTCACCACAGAGAACTTTTTTTTATAAAAAATCAACGCACATATATTACTGAATATCAAGCAAAAGCAAACATCACACTGAGAAAAAATCACATATTCTTTGAAAAAAAATCATAGAATCGTTTGCCAGTTTCAAAAAAGTTCCTACCTTTGCAACCGCAATCGAGAAACAAACACTGCTTCGAGAAAGCAAAAGCAGAAATGCAACAATAGGATGGCCCGTTCGTCTATCGG
>CAQBGY010000198.1:3246-6362 GCA_948759685.1 uncultured Eubacterium sp. | reverse complement strand
ACTGGCCTGGCCCGCTAAAGCGGGGGATAGTTCCCATCTTCTCACCCCCTTTCGTTGGGGGATGGTGGTGGTTTTCTCCCTTTCCGCTAACAGAGCGAAGTGATTAGGCCGTTTTGCCCAAGGAATAGCGGGATTTGAAAAAATTTTTTCGGACTGAATGAAAAGCGGCAGAAAACGACAAAAATCGTCTGGCAGGTCATAGGCCCACCAGACGATTTGAAAAGTATAAAAGTTTGCTTCTGCACCGTATAGTTGATATTTATAGTTACAATACTTCCGGGAGGGGATTGCGCTTTTTTTGGCAGTTCAAAATTTGTCTGATATTGTCGAATATAGATGCACTTCATAGCGACTGCCTCCTTTAGCCGCCGCTTTTATTCGTGAAACCGCGTCATTCGTTTAGAGGGAAAAAGAAACGGCGGCTTTGGTTAAAGCCGCCGTTTCAGGCGTGACAAGTTTTGCTGTACGACGGCTTTTTTTCTTTTGCCGTCGTGCGGCAGATTAACTTTCTATTTTTCTTTTATGTGTAAAAAGTATTACGCCAACAGACAGAAGGATAGCAAATATGAGCAGCGAAATAACACAGCCGCCTATTGTAGCTCGAATAGGATTATCATAGTACGACGTTCTATCTGAAAAGTACATTGCAACCCTATACGCAAATCCGTTGGGGACAACAAAGCCAATCTCTGAACCGATGAAAAAGCAGGATGCAAACCCGTATATCACACCAATTACACTTGATATGATAATGTTCCTGCTTAAATTGATGATAATTGCTCCTGCACAAACGGTTACTGGTATTATTATGGCTGCCTCCAGTAAAAAGCCAACGCTTACCGTTAAAAGTTCAGGAATATCTGCGGAGACTTTTCCTGTTACCTTCAAAGCAAAAATCAGACAAATAAATAAAAGCAGAAGTATCGCCGCAAATAAAACACCGATTATTAAGGCAACAGAAACTTTGGTAAAGAATAGCTTGCGTTTTGAATAGCCATAAGTTATCCAGTTGATATAGGTCTTGTTTTTATACTCTTGATAAAACAAAAAACCAACAAGGATAAACAGCACCATAGGAAAAAACATTGCAAACTGATTGTTCATAAAAAAGAACAGATCAGCCAGGGTTTTGGTGCTGTTATTGAAAATGGCCCCAGCCCCTCCTGTCAGCACTGGAAGCAAAGAGAGCAGCAGAAGGAACAGAAAAGACCATTCCCGCTTTTGCTTGTAAAATTCATTTCTTATCAGTGTAATCATTCGAGGCCCTCCTTGCTGGAAGTCATGATCGTTTCATAGAGAGCTTCCAATTCCTGCTCGTTATAGCTGTTCTCCAAAATCTTCACAATGCGTCCGTTCTTAATAAATATCAAACAATCGGTGATTGCCGCAATCTCTGTAAGGTTATGGCTCGACACCAAAATACAGTGATTGGGTGATTTTAGCCGCTCTTTCAAAAGAAGCCGGATTTCTTTTATTCCCATAGGGTCAAGGCCGTTTGTTGGTTCGTCCAGCAGCAGATATTTTACATTCCCCAAAAATGCGCGTGCAATTCCCAGCCGTTGACGCATACCAAGGGAAAGCTGCGAAAAAAGTTTGCTTCTTGCTTCCCATAGATTTACCTGCTCCAGTGCTGTCTTGATGTCGGGATTATTGATTTTCAAGTACCGGGCGTGTAACCACAAATTTTCCGCTACCGTCAGTTTTGGATAAAAGGCAGGGTACTCAATCAGGCTTCCAAACAGTTGACTGGAAACAGGCTGGCTTTCGGAAAGAATTTCCCCCGTATAATCGGTTAACCCGAGCATTGACTTGAACAATGTTGTTTTACCTGCACCGTTAGGCCCAAGGATACCATAGATTTTTCCCAACTCCAGTTCAATACTGATGTTGTGAAGCAAAACAACTCCGCTTACATTCAAATTGACATTTTTAATCTGTAACATCATATGCCTCCATCACTGTGTAAAAAGGAAAATCAAAAAACATATTGCATAAACAATAAGAGCAGCTATGATTGGTTTTCCCTTTTGCCGCAGCCCCTTTAATCCATCGCTTAGAATGCCGTTGATAGCTATTAAAAAGCCGACGGCAAGGGCGACCATAGAAACAATCAAAGCAATCATTGAAACCATGTAATTCACCTCCTTGCCTCACATAGTATCAGAAGGGGATAGGATTTCTCTATGAAAAGTCTAAGGAAAGGTTAAGGATAGAAAAAGAGCTGCCGAAGCAGCTCTTAACTTGCAGGGAACACAATTTGTATTTCAAAGTTTTTTTCATT
This sequence comes from uncultured Eubacterium sp., assembly GCA_948759685.1. The sequence goes on along the minus strand of CAQBGY010000198.1, from coordinate 4,081 downwards.
CAGCTTTGCCGATATTCTCCCGCCCATCTTTGCTGTCAACTTTTTAGCGATTGCCAGTCCTAAACCGGTTGTCTTTTTGCTTCGTGACTGATCTGTTGTATAAAAGCGGTCGAACAGATAAGGAATATCTTCCTCACAAATCGTTTCAGAACGGTTTGATACAATTACTTGATAAGTCTTTTCAATGCGGGCAGAAGTGATTTTATATTCACTGTCACCGTGTATCAGAGCATTGTAGATGATATTTGAGAACACGCGGCATATGGCTTCTTTGTCGGCCCACACGATAAACGGGGTATCTGGAATATGAACATCTGGCGTAGAGTTCTTTTGTTCAAAATCGTTATAGTACATCGCAAGGACATCACGCAGACAGCTATTTATATCTGTCCGCTGCTGTGTGAGCTTCAATTCGTTTGCTTCAATTCTTGCAAATTCAAACAGTTGGTCGAGCAGAACTTTTACAGCACTAATCCTCTCTTGGGCAATTTCGACATACTCCTTTTGCTCCGGCGATAGCTCTTGCTCCATAAGTAATTGAACATATCCATTTGCCGTTGCAAGAGGTGTTCTTAAATCATGTGAAAGACTTGTGATCGTATCCCTAAATACATCGTTATTCTTCTTGATTTGTTGGCCTGTTTCGCGATATTTTTCTAAAAGACGATTGATGCTTTCAGCTAAATGCTCTGTGCTTTTGTCAATCCGTTCTAATCCAATTTCTGACTGTGTATCCCGGCTGAAAAGGAAGTCAATCTGAACTTTAATATGATTGATTTGCCTTTTTAGAATACCTATTTTTATAAGAAATCCCAAACAGCATATAAATAGGATT
>CAQBGY010000198.1:0-3236 GCA_948759685.1 uncultured Eubacterium sp. | reverse complement strand
TACAAAGCGGCCCCATAGGATCACCTGCTTTCGTGTTTCCGTAAATTTGCTTTCTGAAAAATCCAATATGCCGCCCCTACCGGGAAAAATATATATACTGCGTCAGTAATCAAAATAGTCGGTAATTGGTTCATATATACGTCAATTCCCATTTCATCGGATAACCCTACAATCCAATACTTATAAAATGAATACTCTAAATCTAAAGCTCCGCTTATTCTCGTTAAATATAGGTACAATGTCCCCAGGAGAAAAAACACTACAACTAAAACGATATTGCGATAAGGTATTAGACAGCTCAATAACCACAAAAACGAGGAATAGCCAACAAAACACAAAATTTGTAGTACGAGATAACCGATGATTTTAATAAAGGAAACCTCAATGTATGGCTGCTTTATCCATATCAAAAAAATAAAGATATACGCCATAAAAAAGCTAAAAATGAGGTAAAAAATTAGTGCTGTCCATAAGGCAAACAATTTTCCGAAGAAAAAATCAATTCGAGATATTCCTTTTGCAAATAGAACTTCATGAACTCCTTTTTGATAGTCCTCTGTTGAATAGACCAGTTGAAAGATGGTTATTGGTATTAGTAAGCTATAATCTGAAAACAGAAACTCACTAAAGCCGTTCAGCGAAGGTATATTTCCCTGCGGGCCAGCAGCTTTAACTGTGTCATAATGGAACGTCAAAGCATATGCAAACATGAAGAATGTAGATAACAACAGGCAGATAAAAAATAAACGATTTTTGCGAATGCGGTATAACTCACCTTGAATAATCCGAAGCACCTAAAGGCTCACCTCCTGCTAAGGATGATAAAAATGTTTTGGGGGTCATTCCGGTAATTCCAATTTCGCATACCTCAATACCAGAAGATACTAATTTGCTGTTTATTTTAGATGAATAGGACGAGGAACAAAATATTCTGATCAGGTCATCCCCCAGGACCTCATATTGTGGAAAATCTTTTTGGATGACTGTAATTGCTCTCGCTACTTGTGGTGTTCTAATTTTGATGCACCGCTTACATTCTTCATTTATTTTATCAGGGGTTAATTCAGCTTTTAGTTTTCCACCGGCAAGAATACCATATTTTTCTACAACCCGAGAGGCTATCTCATAGTCTTGCCCAGTCAGCAAAACGGTCATATTCCGTTCTTCCTTTAACGCCGAAATAATGGAAAGAAGGTGTTCGCATTCCTGGGCATCAAGTCCATTGAATGGATTATCCAATAAAATCAGATCGGGTTTTCCTAATAAGGCTATCCCCAAATTTATCTTTTTCTGAATATACAGAGGCAAATGGCAGGCTGGCTTTTTTTCAACATGGCTCAAATCAAGCACTTTGTCAAAATCCTTTTCCAGCACCCCATACGACAACGCAAAATAGCGTAGCATATCCAAGGCTGACATTTTTCCCAAACAATACGGTTCTTGTGGTACATACCCAATCCTGCGCTTTTCTTGCAAGTAGTTAGAATTTCCAAACAGCTTGATTGTTCCCATCTGTGGTATGAGTGTACCTATCAACATTTGTAATAATAGAGTTTTTCCCGCATCATGCCCCCCATAGAGCATATAAATCTCCCCCTGCTTTATTTTCAGAGAAACATCCGTTATGCCCTTATGGTCTGGAAAAATATAAGAAAGGTTTTTCAATTCTAAAACTGTGTTTGTTCGTATCATGCCTTGCCTCGCTATTCCTGCATTTTGAAGCCCAGGCCCCAGACCGTTTGTATATACTGTCCCTGCGGGTTTGCCTTTATAAACTTCTTGCGCAAATTACTGATATGGACATTGATTGCATTATCATCCCCTAAAAATTCTTCATTCCAAACACTTTCAAATATGTTGTTTTTAGTGAACACTTTGTGCGGGGCGGACATGAGTAATTGAAGTATCAGATATTCATATTTAGTCAGACTAATTGGAACATCCTTGATTTTCACCTCCAAAGTGTCAGTATTCAAAGTCAAATCTTTGAAACGCAGGACAGTATCGCACATTTTGCTTTTTTGATAACGTCGTAATACCGCTTCTATACGGACAAGAAGTTCTGCATTATCAAATGGTTTCACAAGGTAATCGTCCGCACCATTTTTTATTAAATTTATCCGGCTGTCAATATCCGTTTTTGCGGATATGCCAATGACAGGAGTATCTGCTTTTTTTCTAATTTCCCCCAGCACCGTTTCCCCAGGAAGGCCGGGCAGCATCAAGTCAAGAAGAATTAAATCAAAATGTTTCTTTTCTATAATCAAAAGCGCTTCACTTCCAGAATATGCGGAAACTACTTCATAATTATTTTGAGATAACAGCTTCTTAATCATATCACTAAGAAGCACATCATCTTCAACTACCAGAAGATTAAACATAGGATTAGACCTTATCCTTTCTTCTCTTATCTACGGGCTTTTCCGCATCCTGTGGTATCAGCCATAGTCGGCTAAACCTCGCAACGCCAGGGATGCGGTTTTCCTCACATAGCTTTTGCACCCGTCTCTCTGAAATGCCCCACTTCTTTGCCGCTTCCGTGGCAGAAATAAATTCAAGCATCTTGCATCCCTCCATGCGACTTTTCTTTGATTATATACGGATAAGCGAATAAAAGCAAGTCAATAATGTAAACAATAAAATGTAGAGCCTGTTCCTTATACTTTATTTCACTTTGGGAATGTAAAGTATAGAATATAGGCGGGTGATACAAAATGGCTAAAATTCAAGATTGTCCCGGTTTTGAACCTTTCGGGGCCGATGTTAAGGCAGCAAGGAAGCAGATGCGTTTATCCCGACAAAAGGTTGCGGAATTGCTCAACATTTCACAATTCTACCTTGTCAATATCGAGAACAACCACAAGATACCAAGCCTGCCCATTATCATACAGCTCATTCAAATTTTTAGCTTGTCTGCCGAGAAATATTTTAATCGGCCCATTTCCGCTGACGAAAGCGAACAACGCCAGCGGGTCAGCCGTAAGGTGCAGTTGTGTCCAGAAAAATATTTGCCAATTATCGAAGGCGCGTTGGATGGAGCTATCGGGAACGAATAGAGCCGCTTTGCAGTGATGCAGAGCGGTTCTATTTTTTGTATTTTTCAGGAAATTGTCTGTTTTCATTGAGCAGTTTTGTGGTTCTAATTCGCTCTATTAGTAGGAGGGACGGGGGAAACGGAACAGGGGGAGGGGTAACGTAGCAAGCATAGGGAGTGTAGCCACACTCCCGGAAAACGG
>CAQBGY010000197.1:5172-6405 GCA_948759685.1 uncultured Eubacterium sp. | reverse complement strand
GGCAAAACCTGACTTACACCAAACCCAACATCAATAACATTACTATTATTGATTTTAATTTTAATAATTTCCTGTTGTTTTTTATCTAGCCATATATTTCCTAACTCAAAATATTTTAACCATGATTTAAAAATATTTTGAAATTTATATAAATTGTAACCATCTAAAAGAGTATCTACATTATCTTCTGAGTCTGGAGCAATAATACCATTCCAATCTTTAAAAAATTTATTTTTTAATAATATAGCGGCATTTTCACCAAATATACCTACTGAAGATACACTTTTGTCTGCAACATACCTCCTTTTTGGACTTTCTCTTAATGGAGCAATATAACGTATTTGCATATACTGAGAAGATATTATATTAAAAATAGAAGCAATAGAAGGTATAAATAATTTTTGTTTATTATCCATTCCATCTTTGTATATACTATTTAAAACCATACCGCTAAAATGACAGGTACAAGTTTCTATTTCAATATCATCTAAGTTTCCAGATGTATCAGGGATTTGTTTGCAAGATATATTATAAGTATTATGTTCAGCAGAAGTCATAGTTATTTTTGAACATATTTTTTCTCCGTTGTTTTGAATAATATCAATGCATATATCATATTTCATAATTTTATTTGCATTAACAAAACCAGTAGAACCGATAACATCAATTGAATTACTTATTCTAAAAATCTTTATGTTCTTATTGTAATATATTCTGTGCAAATCCTTAAAGTTAGTTGAATCTTTAGATATTCCACTAGCTTCTATATCAAAAGAATTTGAAATATGAAAAAATTTTTCACTTGGATTATATGAGTGAATTTCATTAAATGAACCGTTATCTACATATTTTCCATTAAATATTAAATTATTGGCAGCATTGTTATCTTCATAACTCTGCTTTAGCATCAGCAAACTCTTCAAAATAGAGCTTTTCCCACTACTATTAACCCCACACAAAACTGTGAGAGGAGCAATATCTATTGTTGTTTCATCCTTAAAACACTTATAATTCTCCAAACTAATCGACTTCAGCATACCCATATCCTCCGTAACCTCCCTAATTTTACCATTTATTACCATATAATACAATCAGAACATATATTTATATGTACATTTTTCATAATATCTACATTTTGTAGATATAACAATTATAATCTACAAAACATAACCTGTCAATATAATTCTATTTTTTATAGATTTTAACCCAAATATATGCTATTCTATTCAAAGA
>CAQBGY010000197.1:0-5162 GCA_948759685.1 uncultured Eubacterium sp. | reverse complement strand
AAAGAGGTGGATAGTTTATGAAAGATATTGGATCAAGACTACGGGAAATGAGAATTAAAAATGGACTTACACAAGATGAATTGGCTGAAAAATTACATTGTGGAGCTAAAGCGATTTCCCGTTATGAAAGTGATGAGAATTTAAGCAAAGTATATGATTTCATAAGGGTGTGTGAATGTCTTGGTGACATAAGCTATATTATCACAGGTAAAAAATATAACAACGGCAAAGAGATAACCCCGGAAGAGAAGAAAATACTCTCAGCATACAAGAATCTGAATAATTCTGACAAACAGAGAATAGTAGATTTTATATTGGAAATAGGAGAGTATGATGTCAATAAAGTAATAGAATTTCCCATGTATTCTGGTGATTCAAATCATCTTTATGTATGCCCTCAAAAAGCATCTGCTGGTATTGGAAAAATAAAAGATGAATCAAATCGAGATTTAAGACTCATTTATTTTGAAGACTCGGCTATTCCAAATGGAGCAACTCATGGCATAATTATTGATGGTCACAGCATGGAAGATATATTTTTTGATAAACAGATAGTATTTATCCAAAATGGTTCGGAATGTGCTCCATCTGATTATGGGATATTTTCTGTTACTGATGATCACCTAAATACAAAAATATATTGCAAGCAACTTATGCAGCGAGAAGACGGAAGCAAATATTTACATTCTATGAATGGCAGCGAAGGTGATCCAGACATTGATTATAAGAACGCAATAAATATACATTGTATTGGACGAATATTGTCTTAGGCAGTAGAAGATTAGTATTAGAACAACTAAAAAACATCTGCATAACACAGATGTTTTTTAGGGACAATATGAAAATATCGTCACACACTAAATATAGTCATTATTGGTCGATGTGAAGACATCAACACTCTCATATAGTATGTTTATATCATATATCAATCATTCTCTTTTGTCAATGAAAAATCCAGATTTTTTATTATTGCATTCTGAACCTCAACAAAATTCTCTTTTGTTATTGTTGCGACCGGGTACTTTGACATACGTTTCTTTGAAATTTCTTTCATATGCCCTATATTGATAAATCCGACAATTTCCTGCTTATATCCATCTTCCAATTTTACCAATATATTATAAAATCCCATTTTCTTCAAATGTTCTTTTCCGTCTTTATATGATTTTATAAAGATTTCACCATTTTCGTCAGTTATAATGTCTCCTCTTTCATAAGTAGTGACGGGAGCAACAATAACAGTATCACTTTTTGCATTAGCAGCATTGTTTTGTAACACTACAACAGGTCTTCTTAATCCTTGTTCACTTCCTAAATTTATTCCCAATTCTGCATAAAAAATTTCTCTTTTATTGATGTAGGGCGGGATATCGCCATATCGCAGTTCGAATTCCTTATTTAGCCATTTGACATACTCTAAATTTTCTTCTAAAAATTTTGCGTAAAGATTAATATTGTTTTTTCCTTTCATTAGTTTTATACTAAGAGAAGATAGTTCTTTTGTGATGTTTCCGATTATTTTAGAAATATCTAATATATTATATGATTTATTCACTAAAATGTCCTCCGCTATCGTTGGTATGCATGATATATTATACGACACATTTTAACTAAATTCTACCGAAACATACATTTGCTATGGCGTGAGGTTATTTATTAACATTGTTGGCATAAGTTACAACTATCCCGAAGACCAGTACATCATTGACCATTACAAATCCCTAACTCCCCATGACAGGGAGATAGTGGATCATATATTTAAAATGAAGCCGGAGGAACCTACAACAATTTATCGTTTTCCTGTGTATGAACAGCAAGCTGCCGCCGGAGCTGGCATTACTGGACGAGATGGTAAATTCACCATGCAGAATATTATTACGAATGATATTCCTCAAAATGCTGTTTTTGGAGTACACATTAAAGGGGAGAGTATGATAAATACCGATCCAACATTAATAATAGAAGACATACCAGATAATTCTTTTGTTCTGCTAAACCCTAGAGTGAGTGTGTCTGATTTAAACAAAACAATAGTAGTAGCTTCAATCAATAATGAAGTGATATGTAAGTATTTTTTAGAAGAACAAGATTGTGTACACTTTTATTCTCTTAATAGAGAAGAACATGCTGACGACGACCGTTTTGCTAAATCACCTAATGATTATAAAGTCATCGGACAGGTTGTGAAGATTATTAAACCAAATGAGCATGAATAAATAATTATACTTTATCCATTCCTTCAAAATGTAAATTCCACATCTCAATAAAAGTATTGAAGGATAAACTTTTTTTATAAAAGATACATAATTTTAATGCAGAGATAAAGGTTTTATATCTGATTATAAATCCAAGAATCCAATATTTTTTCATTTTTTATTTAATCACTTTCTAAAGGATAGTTATATGCGTAAACTATCATGAATTTAATAACTGAATCACAAAAGGAGTAAAATATGATAATTGATATGCCTAGTATTCATTTCAGTGACGAACAATGGTTAGAAATTCTAAAACAATTTCTTAATGGCTGGACAGAGATACCATTGAGTGAAAATTCTGGATATAACATAGACGAATTAAAATTTTATGATGGGTTTATTGGTCTTTTGCTAAAACAAACTGAGCAATATTTAGATAGGTGTCCTAAGGAATTAAATATGTCATTTGTTAATTCGTGGAAGTATCAAGGTAAATTATATCGTATTATCCACTCAATAATTGAAAAAGATGATACAGTAGAAGAAGGTTACTCATTAAAATTGCCAGATATAGAGTATCATGGAATGATTTCGCACTGGACAAATGATTATACATTTGAAGGATTAACACATAAACTTTGCCCTAATGAACAATACATCATATTAGAAGCTGATACACAAAATCATATAGCACTTAATGTTAATAAATTTCGTAGAATATATAAATGTGGAAATCCTTTTACAGCAAAAGAACGAGAAATAATATTCCCAATGTATAAAGAATGTATAAAAGAGCATCGAATGTCAATAAATCAATTTAAATCAAAAATGAGCAAATAATAGTTAATATGATAATAAGTATGCATATATGTTGAATAACTAAAAAGACACCTTAGTTGGTGTCTCTTTGCGTAAATTTACTCAACTAAATTCAAATATGGATATATTATATATACATAATTGGCAAAATCAAGATCGGCTTCTTTGGTACTATTTTGGATTATAGTAAGTGTATCCAAATTCTCTATAGAAAAACTAAAATTCAATGCTCTATCAGTTGCCGTAATTTTATCGGTAGAATATATTAATTTATCATCAGAATAAAAATCAATCCATGCTTTTTCATCAGAATTTTTACATCTTTTAGTCCACGCAATTTGTCCTTCACATATAGAATATTTTTTATCTAATAAATATGTAGGCATGAATCTATCATTTTTTTCGGAGGCATAGTGTTGCGCAATATATGAAGGTATATATTCATTTCCATAGGTATCAGTATAATCAGATTTGTAAGTTGCAATTTCCCAACCATTCCCTCCTCTAAATGTTTCCATATCAAAAATACTTACTTTTTCCCCAAATTGAATATCCGAAGATGACAAATCAGGGGCATTTTGTGTTTCTTGCTCTTGATTATTATTTTTTAATGATTGTATTTCACTTCTCAATTCATTTATTTCATTTTTTAAAGATTCATTTTCATCTTTTAAGATTGAGTTGTTATTTGATGAAGATAAATATTGTTCTTTTTGAGCATTTAAAGATTCATTTTTGCTATTTAAAATTTCATTTTCACTAACCAATGATTTATTTTCTGATTCTAATTCTAAGTTTTTTTCTTTTATTTCTGACAAATCATTGATTATTTGTTTATATTCGGTAATTAGTTCATCTATACTATCTATATTAACATTATTTGTGACTTGATTAATTATATCTTTAGTGGCGTTTTCTTTCCCAGCGTTATTGCCTATAATAGCTGCAATAATAGCACATATACCACCTATTAAAGCAGCAATGATAGTGGCATTTGCTTTCTTGTTCATTTTCGCACGCTCCAATCATATAATATATTTTATATATAATCTATTAATTAATTACAGTATACTACATGATGGAACATATTTCTACCAGAACATAGTTTTGCATACCCAAATTTTACAAGTTATGATAAAATATCTGTAAACATACTACAAATATGAGGAGGAGTCGTATGAATAAAACAATAAAAGCGGCATTAATAACAGGAGTAGCGACAATAATAACCGGATTCATAGGCGGAATGGGATACGGTAAATCATCGGAACAAAAGAATATCCAGAATGAAATCCAGTCAGTCATGGGCAACGTGATAAATGTCACTGGCAATGATAACCAAGTCACAATTAATAGTATAAAAGATTTGGTTGACGAGTACCAGAGACTACAATCTCAAAATCAATCTTTATTGGAACAGAATTCAAAATATTTTAGTGATTTGTCAGAAGCGAATTATCAGATAAATGCATTACAATCAAAAACAAACGAACTACCAGAGATCAGGTTTAACGATCTATCATTATTAATTGATGTACAAGATATTCCTATAAACAAAAATAACTCTATGGTATCTATTGATGGAAGAGACTACTTTTCAAGAGAAATTGTGGAAAGTTTAATTCCTGATGGTCAGAATTTTACTATTAAAGATAATACTTTATTTATAGGTAAAGTTATTGCTGAAAAAGCTAATTTGTTTGACCAATGGGTTACAGATTCATTTAGTTGCGATTATGAGGATGCAATTAATGATTCACTTGGAAATACTTGTACTAAAGCACTGGTTTTATGGATGAGAGGTGGGAATGTTACATATAATTTAAGCAAAAACTACAGTTATTTAAAGTTCAAACTATCTTCATTTAATGAAGGAGATAAAAAGATTAGTGGTATTATAACAATAAAAGCAGATGAGGATATAATTTACACATCGCCAACAATCAATATTTATACTGAGACGATTGATGTAGATATTCCAATTAATAATTGTTCTACATTGACGATTACTGGCACTGGAAAAGACTTTTTTAGATGTATTATTTCAGAAGCAATAGTATATAATTAAACTGTAATTCAAAAGAGCAGTCGCGAGAGTATGAAAAAAATTCTGTAAAAACTGAATCGAAAGTATTCTGAAAAGGT
>CAQBGY010000196.1 GCA_948759685.1 uncultured Eubacterium sp. | reverse complement strand
TCCTTTGGGAAGAACCCTGCGGGCATCCGGTACATTCAGTTTGGCGATTGGCTGTGCCGGGTGTCTTGTTTTTTGTCCTTTCCAAATACATTCAAAACTCCGTTCCTTAACTTCTGGACATTGTGTCCAAAAGTCTGTGGCTGGTTTATAGTTCCATATTCAGTTGTCGTTTGCACTTCTGGACATGATGTCCAAAAGTCGCTATTCCGTTGTGTCTGGGGAATTTCCTTCCTGCCCTTTGACTTCCCCGCAGTCAAAGGCTTCGTCCACCTCTGTATTGAGGGTAACTTTCATGACCTGCAAATGCTTCACATACTTCTCAATATCAAAGGCGTTTTTCTGGTCATAATCGGACAGCTCTTTGTACCTGCCATGCTTCGTTATATCGAATTTATCCGAGAAGAATGGTCTGACACCTCTAAGCTGCATGATACATTTCCCGCCATCCATGACCGCAATCTCATCCTGGCTCATCAGTGCCTTTCCGGTCTTTTGGTAATTCAGACCATAGGACTGCGATGTACCCCTTGTATCGGAAGTGTTGTAAAGATCAATGGTTTCCTTTCCTAAAATATCTTCCAGCTCTTTTAGGGTGGTTTTTTCCTTCCCTCCGAGAAACAAGGTAGTGTCACAATTTCCTTCAATTGTGTCGGAATTGTCCTTGTAAATCGCTTTAAGCTGTGACTTTGACTGCAAAATAATAGAAGCTGATATTTCCCTGCTTCGGATTGTGGCAATCAGCTTCTCGAATTGTGGAATCTGCCCGATGTTCGCAAATTCGTCCAACAGCATCCTTACATGAACCGGAAGCCTGCCGTTATAGACATCATCTGCCTTGTCACAGAGCAGGTTAAAGAGCTGCGAATACATAATTGACACCACAAAATTAAAGGTAGCGTCCGTATCGGAAATAATGACGAACAGTGCCGTTTTCTGCTCTCCGAGCGTGTCAAGTTCCAGATCGTCATACTCCATCAGGTCACGCAGCTCCTTGATGTCAAATGGCGCTAAACGTGCGCCGCAGCTAATCAAAATACTTTTCGCCGTTTTGCCCGCCGCTAATTTATACTTGGCATACTGCCGCACTGCAAAGTGGTTCGGGTCTTTTTCTGCCAGTTCATCAAATAAAAGGTCTACGGCATTTTTGAAATTTTCATCGTCCTCCCTTGCTTCACTGGCATCAATCATGTCAATCAGCATGGCGAAATTCTGTTCTTCCTCCGGGGCTTCGTACCAGATGTAGGCAATAAGCGCTGTGTAATACAGTTTTTCCGCTTTTACCCAGAAATCTTCGCCGGATTGCTGCCCCTCCCCTTTTGTATTGACAATGATTGTGTTTGCAAGTTTCAAAATATCCTTTTCACTCCTCAAATAAGCGAAAGGATTGTAGTGCATGGACTTTGCAAAGTTTATGGTATTGAGGACTTTTATCTTATACCCGCCCTTTTTTAGCATTTTTCCGCACTCGACTAACACTGTGCCTTTCGGATCGGTGACAACATAGCTTGAGTGCATCTGCATAAGGTTCGGTTTTACGAAAAACCTCGTCTTGCCTGAACCAGAGCCGCCGATGACAAGGATATTTTTATTCCTTGCATACTTCGGCTGTTTTGGTCTGCCTGACATCATCAGCCTTTCCGTCTGTGTCAGGAGAATATTGTTCTCAAACTCCGAATCCATATATGGCTCAATGTCTTTCGCATTTCCCCACCTTGCTGAACCATACTCCACGCCTTTCCGAAATTTCTTGGCGTTCTTGGCTTTAAAATAAACCACAAGTCGGAGCGCAATGCCGCACCCTGCCCCTATCAGCAGGTCTTTTGGGTAAAAACTTGGCAGCGGGTTAGAAAATAAATCCTCCATCCCCGCCATGACCGCCATCATCTTTGCGGAAGCGTCCTGCCCCGGCGATACCCGCCAAAGACACGCTGTCTTGTCGCAGAAATATCCGGCAAGCACATAGGGCAGATTCATCAGGACAAGTTTCTTTTTATCCAGATTCCCGGTCTTTGCTTTGAGGTTCTTCGGAATGGCTTTTAAATCTTTGGCTATGCCGTTTATAATACTGCTCATAGGCTCTGCCCCCTGTCCTTGTTTTTCTCCCTGCTCCGTTCCCGGTTTTTGTCCTGCGATACTGCGTCCTTGAAACGCTTTAATTTCTCCCTAAGAGAAACCCTTCCTTTCTTCTTTTCATTGCCATACACAAACTCTTTAAATGCCTGCGCTACCGCATCGGCATCTTTGCCCTTGAAAAAGACCAGATATTTCGGCGGCTCGCACGTCTTGTCTTTCTTTATGGCAAAATCAACATTATACTTTTTTGCCACACGCTCAAAAGATTTGATGTTGCCGTCAGTGACTTCAATGGACGAAACCCCCATGCCTTCGCCAACGAGCTTTTTCACAGAAGTTTTTCCATGCGTTCTATGCGGTTTCTGCTTCTGGTGGTTTAAATACATCTTCATCGCAGCTTTCAGCACGCTAGCATCCAATTTTGCGGTCTTAATCACAAGGGCAATTGTTTTCTGTGTTACTTCCTCCTGCATGAAGCACCTCCTTATTGCGTTCCTGTGAAAGACCATGCACTAAGGCGGAATCCCCCGGCAGGTAATGTAAAAGACAATCTTTCGTTTAAAATACATACTTTCCTCCTTTTCCACTTTTGGACATCATGTCCAGAAGTTAATTCTGCTGGCACTCTGTCCTGATATAATCCTCATATTTCTTTAATTCCATATCTGTATCAGCACCATAGGACAAACAGATGTCCGTAAATCCGCACAGGCTGTCAGCGTTCAAAAAGTCTTTATAAAGCCTGCCAAAATCATCAGCAAATTTTTCTATGATCGGCTCATGGCTGTCCTGGGGAGAATAACGGTAATAAATTTTCCTCCCGCTTGTTTTTCCCCTCATATCTGTCAGGTGGTAATGCACTTCCCCCAACTGCTTTACTGTAATATCTATATCATTGCCCCGCCTTCTTAACTGAAAGCAGGTAACGCTGTGCCTTGTTGCAATCGTAATATTCGGATTCACCCCTGCTTTTGTGCATCCCTCCGCTAATTTTGAGAACAGCGCAGCAACCGCTTTTTTCTGAAAATCAATTTTATCCATTCTTTTTCCTTTCCACCTCTGGACATTGTGTCCAGAAGTTATTCTTTTTCATTCATGCAGTAGATGGTATAAAGGCTGGCAGACAGTTCCCCGTCCGTATACTCCACATCGTCAAGCAAAAGAGCCTGAAACAGTACATCCTCCACACACTCAAGCCGCACTTTCCTTTGTTCCTGCTCTGCAAGGTGTCCGTACTCCACCCCGTCAGAAACAACAGATTTTCTTGCCGCATCACAATAAGTAAACAGACCGAGGATATATTTATTTGACAGGATAAAGGCATACGTTTCCTGTCCGTCATGGATAATCCGGTATTTTTCCGCTTCTTCCTGCGGAAACAGGAAAACACACCGTACTGTTTCCAGACAAAGACCTCTGTCATAGTCCAGTTTCAGCCGTTTCTTATACCTCTGTATCCCCGCATAAATCCTCTCACGGTCAATAACGGAGCGTGTGCGCTTAAACTGCGGATTTTTGCAGAATAAATCCCAATCCATATACACGTTGTTGATGATGGTCTTTTCCGCATACTGGCGGAAAGATTTCAGCCTTAACAGCCATGCAAGCACTTCGTCCAGTTTTTCTTCTGATGTAACGGTCTGGAAAGGGTTTGTGCCAAATTCCAGCCTGTCAAACATCAGCGGGCAGCTCCCCTTTTTTGCTTCACGCTCCATTACCCGTTTCACCTCCCGTAATGATTCCACATTGCCCTCCTTCCTTTTCCCGATGCACTGACCGGGGAAAATAAAAAAGGCGGCTACAAATCTATACTGACTCATAACCGCCTTCACGCTGTTTCCATATTTCATTTTTTTAAGACAGAGGGCTTCACCCTCCGTACCTCCTGAATCCTTGCAGGAAGTGTGATTGAAAAGATAATCACACTTCCTGCAAGGCTGAAAAGTGCCGCCCTCCACGTTTTAGCGGACTTGTCATATCTCGATTCCCGCTGCTATTGCGAAAGCCTGTTTCCTGCCCATAAGCTCATTTTTCTTTTCTTCCGGCAGGCTTTTGAATATCCCGTCATAGCCTTCTTCCAAAAGCGGCGTTCCCTCTGCGAAATGGTAAAGCCATGCGTTCAGCCATTCCTCCCACAAATCCTCAAAAAGCTCCCTGCTGTCTGTAAATGTATCATTATTCTCAAAGCCTGTCGGCGGCGTGTAATATTGCAGCTTCACAAAACCGTACCTCCCGGCATCCAACACTATGACATCCACACCTTCAAGCAGCGTAAAAGCGTCCGCCACCTTTCGGCATTTTTCCCGTTCTTCTTTTGTAATATATGTTTTCTTTTCCGTAATCCTGCATCTCCTTACACTTATTTTTTATGCACCTGCCAAAATGCCAATCCTTGAAAGCCTTTCCATAAGGGTGTCGTCCGGTTCAAATTCCCGCAGGCTGGAAGTGTCTGCGAAAATAAACCTCTCCTTATGGCGGCTCATGACATCCAGCAGCATGAGAAAACATTCCTGATGATAGAGCAGGCTGACAAGGCAGAGCAGCTCACTGTCCTTTAATTCCCCAATCCTGAAATAATTTTCAAAATCATACCGGTCTGCAAACTTGCAGAAAGCCATTTTTTCCAGCATCAGCGCTTTCCCCACTCCGTCCTGTTCCTCATATATTTCCCGAAGTTCTTTCCTGTCCATATCCATGTACTCCTTTCTGTTTAATCTCCGATTTTGGTAACTATAACCATCTCCATTATAGGAGCATAATAATACATATTCAAGTAGAAAAAGGAGGAAAATACCACATACTATGATTAAATTCGACAAACTTTTCCGCACCCTGAAAGAAAACGGAATCAGCCAGTACAGCCTCTATACCCATCATGGCATCAGCCGTTCACAGATACAGCGGCTGAAAAACAACGAGTCTGTCACCACCCATACACTGAACATGATACTGAATATCTTAGGCGATGGCTTTTCCCTCAATGACATTGCCGAATTTTCGCCTGATACGGAACAGCCGGAGAAATAAGCCCCGCCTGTTTCCTTCACTTTTGGACATCATGTCCAGAAGCGTTTTATGTAATCCCCTTTTCCTCCCACCCTCCACCGTACATATCATGCTGTACCGCCTGCTGGTAATAATGGCTCATGGTTGAGGGGGCATTGTAAAGAGCCGTGATCAGGTATGCCCTGATATTGGTAATCTTTGTTGTGGTATCTTTCATGCACCCCATGACATACTCCACATGGCTGCTGTTCAGTTTCAGGAAACGGGATTTTACAAGCTCATACGGATATTCTTCCCCGTTGATGCGTATTTTCTCACGTTTTACACATACCACATCACAGATTGTTTCATAGATTTCCCCGTACATCTCCTTATCGCCATACTGGTCATATTTCATGTGATGCTCATACTCAATATTGTCACGGATCAATGCCATATAGGCGGCTGTTTCATCAATCACATCAATCATATCCTCTTTTTCATGCGCCACTGGGTTATTTACATCTGCCACAGATTGATTGATAGGATTGGTATAACTCTCATTGTTATAATTCTGATTGTTATAGTTAGTATTGTTATAATTAGGGGCAAATTCTTTTACTTCTTGAAGTTCAGTTTTTTTATCTCTGGAAGTTAAATTCTTTTCTTTCTTGAAATCAAAATTTTTTATTTCTTGAAATTCAGTTTCTTTACTTCCAGAAGTTAAATTCTTTTCTTTCTTGAAATCAAAATTTTTTATTTCTTGAAGTTCAGTTTCTTTACTTCCAGAAGTTAAATTCTTTTCTTTCTTGAAATTAAAATTTTTTACTTCTGTGGAAATATCAGTGTTTGCAGCCTTTTCTACGTTTCTTTCATCTGGCACAGAAGCAAAATTTTTCACATATATGATGTCAGGTTTTCCAAGTCCCCTGCGTTTTTTCTCAATCAGACCTATACCGTTATCTGAATCCAGTTCTTTGATAACCTTTGTACAGGTAGGTTTTGAACAGCCTAAATCCTCTGCCATATTATCCACGGCATAAATGATATATGCCCTGTTTTCATCGTCCAGCCATCCATTTTTCATAGACAGCGCCATTCTGTCAAGCATCAGCCCATACAGGAGCTTAGCATCGCTGCTAAGCCCCTTAAAACGCTCATCCTTTATCAAAAGGCGGGGAACACGGTAAAAAGAAAACTGCTCCGCTTCAACGCCATAGTAATAATCAAACTTTAATGGCTCGCCCATTCTACCGCCCCTTTCACTGTTTCTTCACGCCTTTTGCGGCGTTCCATTCCTCCAAAAGCTGGATAATGATGCCCTCTATATCGTCATTGGAATAGTCC
>CAQBGY010000195.1 GCA_948759685.1 uncultured Eubacterium sp. | reverse complement strand
GCCAAATTTATTTAATGTTTAACTAGTCCCTATTTTTTATGGGACACTAATGATCTCTTCTATAAATTAACCCCTTATATTTACAATCATATGTATCTGTATCAGTAACCATAAATGGAGATTGATTTACTGAAACAATATATTGACATTCAGGATTTAATAAAAAGACCATATTCTGATTATTGTAAAAGAGATCTTTTTCAATCTCAATTATCTTATTTTGAGGTAAAACATTAATATAATGATCTTTTGGATCATCCTTTACCCTTTCTTTAGAACAATGTGCAAATAGTATGTCATCATATTTATCAATACAAACAAAATCTAAATATGAATACTGAGTCCGTCTCAAGAGTTTTTTAACCTTATCTATATTGTCACATAAACTTAATTCGTAAGCTTGTTGAAAACCAAACTGTTTTCCTAGCATTGGTATATCAATAAGATAATAAATTCCATTTATAGAGATAACATTTCCCAATTTAGACCTATAAAAACTCTTAAAAATCGGATATGGAATTTTACCATATAATTTTGTATAATTCCTGTAATTTACTTCATACAAAGCTATTTTTTCATCACCCAAAAGAAAAAAAGCTCCTGAACCTATCTTCTTTATTACATCAACCCTATAAATATTATACATTTCGGGATAACTAGCCGTACTTCCCCATGCAATATTAAAATTTGTACCCATAAATATAACAAAAGTACAAGGAAGAATGAAGCCATGAATTTCACATTTTTCCTCCTTTAGTACAACATGTACTTCATAAAATGAAAAAGGTCCTTCTATCGTTTGATGCGGACTAATAGCTAATAAAGCATGTTTCGTAGCACTACGTTTAGGACCTATAGCTATAGCATTTGAACCTTGTTTTGTCGGTAACGATATTTCACTACTATCTTTTAAAAAGCTATAAGGTTTATCTAATTGGATTCCTATTATTTCCATTAAATGCTGTGCTATTATTACATCTTTTTCTTTTATCGGAAAAATTGTTTTATCTAGTATTTCATTTTGATGCTTTTCAGCATATAAGTTAACACCAATAATATATGATTTAATCAGAGCTAGATATTCATTAGAAAGCATTTTAATTATGTCATATTGATTTGGAATATCGAAAAAAGAACATATAAGATCTAAATATGGTCCATCCCAATCATCAAAATGTCCACTTTTTTGTTTCGTAGCAAGAAGCAATAACTGTATTGTATAAAAATCATCCTCACAATGACAATAAGCGATACTTTTTACAGCATCACAATAGTTTATTGCGTCTATATGAGGAATTCCATATTCATCTCTATAAACAATAGCCATAGTACAAATAATTTAATCTTATAAAGTTAACATTTAATATCATTTCTACATATATTCAAGAGACAATATTTGTAACCAAATCTAGCATACAGTTTATCAAATATCTTATTTAATAATCTGTATAAACTATATCAATTGATTATACTATTTATTAATAAGACAAAGTTACCTATTGATTATCACTAATACAAGACATTACCAATATAATATTATTTATTTAATAATCTAGAAGAACATTATTTTAGGCCTCTAATTGTAACTATTATAGTTTAAAATAACCACAAAATTCCTATTTCATTTCTCTAAATATTTTGGTTAATTCATCCCAAGTCACAAATGTGTTGTACATTTTTTATCTGAAAACCTTGGTTAATACATTTGTCACAAAATCAATCAATACTTGAAATGATACAAACTCCGGTTATAGTGACATTTGCCAATCAGAAGGGAGGCGTTGGAAAGACTACACTTTGCATCACCTTTGCCAACTATCTGGTGACAAAGGGTGTAAGGGTTGTAGTGATTGACTGCGACTTCCAGCACTCCATCATGAAATGCCGTAAGGCTGACATCAGAAAATACGGTGAACAGGAAATGCCTTACGAGGTATGGGCATACGAAGCAAACGACAAGGCGATGATGACTTCCCTTATGGAGAAGCTGCACAATGATCCAGAAATTGACGTTGTTCTGATGGACACACCGAGCAGTCTGAAAGCGGAAGGGCTGATACCCATGTTCGTCAACTCGGATATCATTATTGTCCCATTTCACTATGACCTGGTAACCGTACCGTCCACGGCCAGTTTCCTTATGTTTGTTGACCGACTGAAAAAGGCTGTCGGTGAAAGGATGAAAGCCAGACTCTTCATCATTTCCAATCTGAATGACGGAAGAATCGGCAAGCGTTCTGAACTGCTTATCTGGGACAATGCAAGGGATACTTTCTCCAACTACGGATACGTCACTGCTAAGATTCCCAAACGTGCGGACATGGAACGGTTCAGCACCATGGCGGCACTGGATATGCAGGCCGCTATCGTTACACCGGTATTTGACAAGGTCTATCAGAGTATCTTCGATACACTTGAACCGATAAGGGAAAAAGAACTTAAAGGCATACAGCTGACGGAAAATCTGAATTCCAAACCTAAGAAGAAAAAGAAGGCACAGCCGTCTGATGAAGTACCAAATGACAATACCAGCCAATCTGGTACAGGTAATCAGAACAAAGAACCAGAATAATCAGTAAAACTTCAATAACCATAGCACTATGAGTAAGGATATACCGGAAATAGATGACCTTACAAGAGGCATCAATGATTCAGAACTTATATTGACGGAAGATACCGCAGGAACACAGGTTGAGCAAAGAGAAAATAATAATGAAGCACAGGAAAAGGATATTGCTGTTTCCCTTTCGGATACAGGATGCTGGGATGACTTCATGGACTATCTTCAATCGGATGGTTCGGGAACGGACAAAACAGAAAGGCTCGTCTGCAAACTCGACCGTGACCTTGCGGATTCACTGGACGACTGCGATATACATGGCAGATGCCGCTCTGACCTGGTGAATGCCATCGTAAGGGCATTCTTCAAGTCATACCTGCCACGTCTGGCAGAATACAGAAGGGAAAAGAAATCTTTGTTTAACAGCTATAATCTGTAGAATATGAAAAAGACAGACTGGACTGACAGGATGCTGGCTGCTCTTGTCGAGCTGTATCCGGTAGAGACCACGGCTTATACAGCTGCCGTTCTCAATCTGAGTGAATCGACCGTCAAGCTGAAAGCCCGTGAACTTGGACTTGTAAAAATGGCCAAATCCAGATGGATGGAGCGTGCCGACTATATCAGGAATCATTTCCAGGAGTGTTCCTTCTCTGAGATAGGGAAAGCTCTCGGCATTACCCGGATGAGTGTCGGACGCATAGCCGCTGCACTCGGATTGAAACGCAGCAGTGAAGAAAAGCATCTGATTTCCTCACGTATCCGTACCCAGATGGTAAAGAGGGAAAGACGGCGTATCGTCTTCGGACTGGAACCGGTAACAGGTATCCGTGTCATTTCAAACAGGGCAAAGGTAAGGGTACGCTCAAACATGAAGTCAAACGGATACATCATCAGTGAGGAACACAACGTGATTTATTATACCGGCACTACGGAACGCAGGGAACGTCTGGAAAGCCGGGGTATCAGACTGGGACTGCATATCCTTCCGCTTCCGCAGGACAGTTCCGTTCTTTCTTCCAACATCATATTACAACAGCCATGCAGTACGGACAGATAGTATTTCTTCTCTTCGTGGCAATGGTATTCTACTATGCGGCAATGATTTTCATGGACTTCCAGAGGGCAAAGGCTGCACAGAATGCCGAGCAGGACAGCCATAAAGAAGAGGACATAGACATATCGGAAGAGGCACGAAGCTTCAGGCCGATAAGAATAAACCGGGATGAACCTGAATCCAAAGAAGAAAGTTCAGAACAGAATAATACTGAGAATCCCGAACCTGAAAATGAAAAAACTGAATCTGACGGTACAGAGAAATCTGCATCCAAATCAGAATCTTCAAGACACGTTTACCGAGAGGCCATCATGACTGACGGCATTCTGGTAGAGAATATCATTCAGGAAATAAACCGGTTGGCAGAGACCGGTACCAGTGACCTCGGTGCCGTTATCTTCAGCTGTGAGAACGCCTGATATTATATACCGTTCCTTTAGTGACATCTGTTTCTTTGGCGATGAAATCCTTTAAAATTATTCAGAAATGCAGATAATAAAGAAAAATGCCCGGAATCTTACGGAGCGTTTCATCGGTTCAAGTTTTGGACAGAAGTGTGTGATAGCGGCCATTGCACTCGTTATTTCCACATCAAACGTAATGGCAGGAAGCAAGGGTGCAGCAGGTTTTACCAAGGCCACTCAGGAAGTCAGTTCCTACCAGACTCCGGTATCGAACCTGATGAAGGCCATTGCTGCCGTTATCGTTCTGGTCGGTGCCTTCAACGTCTATTTCAAGATGCAGAACGGAGACCAGGACGTGAAGAAGACCATCATGCTTACCATCGGAGGCTGTATCGCATTCATCGCACTTTCGGAAGCTCTTCCGCTGTTCTTCCAGTAATCCTTTCCCGACATGACAATGAATCAGGAAGGTTACCCTGTGTTCAAGGGATTACAGAAACCGTTGGAGTTTATGGGCATACGCGGCCGTTTCCTCACTCTGGCAGCGGCAGCCATAGGCGTATCATTCGTAGGCTTCATCGGTTTCTCAATCGCCTTGGGAAAGATTGCAGGATTCATAGCCATGATGGTCATGGCACTGGTGGGACTGATAACAATCTACATCAAACAGCGTGGTGGACTCCACAACAAAAAAAGGGCAAGAGGTATCTATATCTTCAGAAGCCTGAGAAAAGAACAGTAAATCATTTTATACGGTATGGCACATAAAAGGAAAAAAGTATTTGACGGACTCTATGCGCAGCTGGAGGAGACAGGCGGCAATGTCGTGCTGTTCTCCGCCAGGGGCGAGCCGTCAGTCATCTTCGAGATAACAAATCCCGTCCAGCAACTCTGTACGGATGCGCAGCAGTACATGCTGTTTCATGACGTGCTATCCAATATCCTTCAGACCATCGGTGAGGGATATGCTCTGCAGAAGCAGGATATTATGTGCAGACAGGCATATCACCATGATGTGCCGGATGATGCGGAGTTCCTGACAAGGAGCTATTTCAGATACTTCGAGGGAAGGGAGTTCACAGAGATAAGGACTTTTCTTATCCTCACCCAGGAGGCTCAGAGAAGCCAGTTCATCCAGTATGACCCGAAGAGATGGCTCGATTTCCATGCCAAGGTATCAAAGACGGATGATATTCTGACCGAAAAGCATATCCGGCACAGGAAGCTCGACAAGGAGGAAGTCAGCGAGTACTGTCACCGTTTCATGGCATTCCAGTTCCGGCACGGACCGTTCTCAATGACCAACTTCAAGGCTTCGGACGAATATCTCAGGACAGGTGACCGGATTATCCGTTCCTATCCGCTGGTGGATATTGACGAGATAAACCTGCCTTCCATGGTAAAGCCGTACACACAGATGAACATCAACGGATACGGTATCGCAACCGACCTGCTTTCTTTCCTGACCGGCGTCCCCTACTCGGACTGTGTGGTGTTCAACCAGGTCATTCAGATACCGGGACAGAGGAAGCTGCTGCGTAAGCTTCAGGCCAAAGCGAAGCGTCACGGTTCCATGCCGGACCCGAGCAACCGTATTGCTAAGGCTGACATTGAGGAAGTGCTGGACAGGCTGGCCGTTGACAGTACCATGCTTGTATATTGCAACTTTAACATTCTGGTGAGCTGTCCACCTGACAAGGTTACTCCGGTAACATCCTTTCTGGAGACCAAGCTGTACGAGTGCGGCATCATGCCGTCAAGAACGGCCTACAACCAACTGGAGCTTTTCATGGACTGTTTTCCCGGTAACGGCTATGCCTTCAACCCGGACTATGACCTGTTCCTGACACTTTCGGATGCTGCCCTGTGCTTTTTCTTCAAGGAACATCTGAAGGAGTCTGAGGATACACCGCTGACCACATACTACACTGACCGTCAGGGACTGCCTGTCTGTATCGACATTACCGGCAAGGAAGGCAAGAAGAAAATGACGGACAATGCCAACTTTTTCTGTATCGGTCCTTCAGGTTCCGGCAAGTCCTTCCACATGGAGTTTCGGAGGTCAAAACGGCAACAAACGGCTGCAAAAATTAGCGTTATAATGCCCTGATTTTCAGCTAATAGATTTTAACAAACGAGATTTTTGCCTATTGGCGATTAGTCCTTATTGGAGTATTTTTGTACCGCAGTTGTACCACGGGAGAGGGGTCACACGGCACGACATCCTTTCAACAGCGTGCAACAGCTTTCAAGAGCGTGCAACAAATTTCTTCGATTATGGACCGTCATATTGAACACAATTTAACAGGTCAGCCCGACTATGACCGGGGCATGACAGACAAGCCTTTCCTCACCATCGGGGAAGTGGCGGACATCCTGCAAGTGA
>CAQBGY010000194.1 GCA_948759685.1 uncultured Eubacterium sp. | reverse complement strand
CGTCTAAACTGACGGGCTAATTCTTCGTATCCTTTGTTCTCGCTGAATAGTTACCTTATTTGAAATGGTTGGTTAATGATTCTTAAAAGTGAAAATTCTCTGTTTCTGCATTTTTTATTTTTCTCATTCTTTATTTTCTTACTTTCCGCGTTTTTGAAAGCTTCAAATCCTTAGTAGGCCGTTTATTTTTTATATGTCGCCTGTTTTTTTTCTGTTTTTATTTTTAATATATTGATTTACAGTTATATAATTCGTTTGATTGACTTGAATTTGCATTTTGTATGTCTTATTTCATATTTGTAAATAAACAAAGAATGAAACTGCCTTTTTTCAAAATTTCCCTATTAGGAAATCTTGAATAAGACTTATACCTTTGTTGTGAAGTCAGTAGAGTGACTTCTGTATATTGTATCACTTTTTAATCTATAGCAAATATGGCAATAAGATATAAAAAGAAAAAAATCACCTTGTGTTTTGACAAGGACAATAAGGTGGAAAAGTATGTTGCGGCAAATGTACTAGTGGGAAGCATCAACTATAACAAGTTATGCGACGAGGTAAATCAGCGGACGGGTATCCATCGGGCTATGGTGGACGTAGTGCTGAAAGGCGTACAGGATACTATGGTATCTTTCATAGAGGAAGGGTTTTCTGTGAAGTTGGGAGAGTTTGGTTCATTCCGTCCGGCTATCAATGCGGAAAGCCAAAATAGTGTAGAAGACGTGAATGCCAATACAATTATTAGAAGAAAGATAGTCTTTACTCCGGGAAGTGCGTTCAAGGAAATGCTTGGTTCTGCGAGCATAGAGTTGTTTGGCGGTAATGTGGCGGATACGAATGGTGGCAACAGCGGTGAGTCTGACGCAGGTGGTGGTTCCGGTGGAGATTCGGGAGAAACTCCGGATCCGGCGGCTTAGTTTTTACTAAAAATTGCTTTTGATAGGGAAAGTTCTTTCGGGAACTTTCCCTATTTTTTTTGACATTTCGGGTAGATATGGTTTAAATCGCCGTTGCCCAACGGTGAATTCATGGTTGCCCAACGACGATTTCACCGTTGCCCAACGGCGATTTGACGGAAAAGCGAGAATGATAATAATATTTTCGAACATTATTTTTATGAGAATCACGGCTCTTTCATTTAACTTTGATGCTATAATGCATCACTGTTAATCAGGTAGTTATATGTAACTGTTACGCAATGGCTGTGTTAATCTCATTTTGGATAAAAGGGTTAATGGCTTTTAACTGACTATCGGGCATGCACTTTGAAAATTCCAAGCATTTTTTAATGAAAGAGCCGCGTATGAGAATAATAAATATACTGATATATTTCTATTATTACATTTATTTTGCATATATTTGCTGCGTTTTCCACGCCGATACCTCAAATTGTGAGGTTAGGGTGGTGTGGGGAATATGTTTATATAAAGAAAGACGTTTACTTGACGTTTTGTCTTTGGCTATTCGAAACTTCGCAACTTTTGAACCACGGTCAAAAACAAAGCAACGGTAGGTGTCTGCGGGATATGTTTATACCCTTGGGTGTACTTTGAGATAAAAAGTATACTTAGATTGTTATACATATCGGCGTGGGCTTCTGCGTTGCTCGTTCAGACTGTGGTGGGCAATGCGAAGGCCTCGAATAGCGGGACGAGTGACAGGTACAGATTCCCGCGCTTTTTTTATATAAAGGTTAACTTTTCTAATTAATGAACCGTCCGGTTTTGGGGAATCTACTGGGAAAAATAAAAAGGTGATGAGACAAATTTGTCCAAAATGTAATAATTGGGTAGTAGGTACCCCCCATATTTCTATGCAAGATAAACTGGGAAAAGCGGCTATAAGTAAAGGTAGTGCACAAGTAGTAGGTGGAGCAATTGGGCTTATGTTTGGACCGTTGGGTTCATTTGCAGGTAGCGTTGTTGGTAGTTTGATAGCTGATAATTATTCCGAGAAAATCATTCAAACGAAGGAGCATGATTTTATCTGTCCAAAATGTGGACATCAATGGGTGGTAGAAGATGACAAAACAGCCGAGCAGTTGTTGGATGGAAACGTAGAAATCACAAGATGTAAATGCTGTAATTCGATAAATGCAAAAGATACAAGAATATGTGCGTCATGCGGAATGCCTATTATAAAGGATGGCATATATACATTGTCCGATATGATTGGGACGCTAAATGAGAAATTGAATACAGTATCAGAACAAGCTCAAAGCCTTGTTATATGCCAGTTGTTGGTGATTGGATTTATGCAAGAAAATACTTCGGACAGCCTTGAATCCAGTTATGTAAAGCAGTTCTTTTCTTCAGTTACAAAGGCACTATCCGTATGTGATAGGACGGATTGTGAAGTATATACACAAATACTAAATCGAATGTTGCAGACTATGGTGACAGCTAAATACGCTAAAATGCTGTATCAGAAAAAGAAAGGAAGGATTCCATCCGATATAAATGAAAGTTTGCAACTGCTAAAAGAAACTGTTGCATTTGTTTTTCAAGTCATAGAGAATGAGACAGGCGAGAAAATCAATTGGGTTGATAAGGACTTGAAAACGGTATATAATACAATGCAGGCAGGGCATGAATTGTTATTTGGTCCTAATTTGTTTCATCGTTCGGATGAGTACAATCCATTTTCTCAAAAAGCCATTACCTTGATGGAGAAATTTCTGTTATCGTTAAGACAACCAATGAAAGAATGCGGATTATCCTTGGAACAATATAAGGAACGGTACTTTACAATACTATATCAGACACAGAAACGAAGTATGCCGATAGCTCCTAGACTTAAAACACCTAATAAGCAAAGCGATATTGTTTTGTTTTGTTTGTACACAGTAGCTTCTCCTCTTTGGCTTTATTGTCTTTTGCGGATATTACATATACTGGCTTATATGATTCATTATATGACTTTTACACTCCTTGATCCTCAGATTGAAACAGGCATTTGGATTGATTTCTTTTCTAATTATTGGTTTGTTTTATCTTTTTTATTCGCTGGAATAAGCGGTACTATCTTGTATACAAAATGGAATAAAATGGAAAAGAAGAATGTGGAGGTTCAACAGAAATATAATCAAGAAGTTATAGCAATAAATAGTTATAATGATGAATTAAAAAAAAGAATTCAAGAAGAAATGGATAGTTTCTAATTGTAATAGAACAATACATAAAATACTAACATATAAAAACGAATAATTATGAAAAATAGAATTTTAGCAGCTGTGTTGGCAATCTTTTTAGGTGGATTAGGTATTCACAAGTTTTATATGGGAAAAATAGGGTGGGGTGTTGTCTATCTGCTTTTTTGTTGGACGGGAGTTCCTGCTATTGTGGCTTTAGTGGAAGGAATTATCTATTTGTTCTCTGATGACACTACATTCAACAGTAAGTATTGCGAATAGAATATTTTATTGTAAATATTATAACAACCATGATGGAAAAGAAGATTATTGCCACATTGCTGATATTTTGTAGTATAGTGACTGGATGTGGTAAAAAGGCTAATCCGGAATTGCAAATAGAAAACTACCAACCAGTAGAGGAATTTCAGTCAGCTTATGAAGCTTTAAAAGAACAGAAAGCGGATATAAATAAAGAATATGATATTGAAGAAACAGTTCGTATTTTGAATGGGTTGGAAATGGCACAAGCAAAATCGGATGATTTCTATAGTTTTTTGGAATATATGGCGAAGCAGGATTATAGCATGGTTGCTTCCGATGTCATTGATGCCAAAATGAAGATCCTTCCTCTTTTACAACAAATGTTTAAGTTGCAAAAGCAGCACAAGGAGTTTTCGACTATATGGATGCTGGCTCGTAGTGCAGCAGCAGGAGCAAAGACATTAGCGAAAGAGTCAAGTTCCACAGGAGCAGGTATGGCTGCAATGAAGGCAATGGCGGGGGAGGGACCTTTAGCTATTGTCGATATGTCTGAGAGTTTGGGCGTTGATGCAGCTAAGAATGCGGCATTCGAACATTATGAGGAAGAAATGGATTTAAAATCGAAATTAGAGGATGAAATTGAAGAACTCAAAATGGCCTATATTGACTATTTGTCAGGTTTGGTACCTGTCTATACAAAATACATGAAAGAATGGGATAGGCTTTGTATTAATAAGGATAAGGCTTATTTTGATGTTTATTCAGGTAGAATGGTAGATGCTTATAACTCAACTTCTAAAATCTTGCAACAATATCCTCGAAATCGAGAAGCCTTACTTTTGAAATCCTTGTCGCTGATTAATATCGCTTCGGGAGAAATGAATACTATGCCTGATAGTCCGGAAGTGCTTTCTATCGTTAAGGAAGTGCAATTACCGGATTCTGTGAAGCATGAGTGGAACAATTTTTTTGTAGAAGCTGACTTAACTTTGGATAATTATATAGAGTTGTATCCTGAACGTTCGGCTCCTGCTTTAGTGCTGAAAGGATTGTTGCATTATCGGGTTGGAAAGGAACAGCAGGCTTTGTCCTATTTGGATCAGGCTGCTATGGAGTATCCTCGCCAGGCAGAGGCATTGACGGATCTTTTGGATTCATACAGAAGTCGTACTTATTTGAACAAAACACCGGAAGGACAGTATCTACTTCGACTTTATCGTTCTACAATGGAAGGATATGGTATGTTTAGCCCCAATTTTCTAAAATCTAAGTATTATGCGCAGAAAGGAATGATGGAGGAAAGTAAAAATGAAATCTTTAATCATTTTTTCCGTAGGGGAAATCAGGGTATTTATGACTGTTTACTGTCGGATATGCAATTTTGTGAAGATTATTTGTACAGCAGTTTTAAGCAGCTGCTAATGGAACATTCTTTCATTGATGTGGCGATTACTCCTGCTACTGATTGGAAATTTTCAGATAAAGATGACGAGATTCAAGTCTCGATTAACAATCGTTCGGATATTGATTTGGAAAATGTCCGTATCTTCCTTTGTATTCACTATACGGATATGTATAAGGATGAATATGATGTAGTGAAAGTACCTACAACGAAAAACATTATCAAACATCATGAAATGGCTGATTTGGGGACGATGAAAATAGCATATGCTGATAAGAAATATCAGGATATCACCCGTGTGCGTGCCATTGCAATGACTGATGATAAAATTTGTTGGATTGATAAGGCAGATTATAAGGAAAGTCATGCTTCTGCTTTGCTGAATACTAATCAGTATGGGAAAGAGGCTTTGTTGGATAAGATAAAGAAACATTTCTTGGCAGATTACTCTTTAGATGCTAATGTATTGCAGAAACTTCTTCAGACGGAGATAAGTGTTAATGGTGGGACTACTATACAAAAACGGGAAAACAGTACTTGGTTTTCATGGGGAAAAGTTAAAGAAATATCTTCTACGGTTACTGAATTGTGGAATAAGCCGGATAAGAAGTTGAGGTTGGAAATCCCAAGAGTTTTGACTTTAATTGATCCTGTATTTTCTATTTATCAGTTGCAAGACAAAGATAAAGTAATGTTACCCCAAGAAAACTTCTTAGCGGGTTCCAGCATTAGGTTAAAATTTGACTACGAACTTAAAGATGGTGATTTGTTACCATTATATATTTATAGTGACTTTGTCAATTTTAGAGTCGATATAGAATATAAAGAAGGAAAAAGTAAAGTTAAAAATGTAGCTTTGATATGATGACGAAATTAGTATTTGCAATTTTTATTATCTTCTTGACTAGCTGTTGGGGGGATACTTCAACGGTTGACTCAAGTAGCGATAACTACTCAAGTCGTGAAATAAAAGGAAGCGATGTAGAGAATGAAACATACTTTTGCGAGTATTGTGGAAAGAAATTTCATTCAGTTAAAGATTTGGCTGCCAATTTGTGTAAACGACATCCTGACGGAGCTCATGGCGGAAAGCATAAACTTTATGAAGGTCGTGTCAGAAAGACTTATGAGTGTGTTTATTGTGGGAAAGAGGCAAAGAGTATTGCTGATTTGACCGCTAATAAGTGTAAACATTCTCCTATGGGAGGAAATCATAGACCAAGGTTATGAAAAAAGTATTGATTTGGCTTTTCTATCTATTATTTGCTATTGTAGCGATTTGGGTTTTCTATTATTTGATAGTAAATAGTTCTTTTGTGGCTTCGATAAAGAATTTAATTCATCAAATCACGATGTTATGGGAATAGAAGATATTACACAAAAATTGTCGTAATTCACTCCATAATCCGCACAGAACTCGCGAAGGTCTTTGGTTTCGCAGCACAGCTGATAGAGGTCGTACACCTCCTGGTAGTTTACTTTTTCTTTTGCCATAATCTTTGTTAGTAATTGGTTATGGCGCAAAGATATGCTGGGTTGCGATGCGTGTCAAGGCGGAAAATAGAATGGTTACTCAATAGTTCGTTAAGTTTTGAATTAACAATAAAACATTAGGTCAAGTCGAACCGATTCATTATATTAAGGGGTTGCTA
>CAQBGY010000193.1 GCA_948759685.1 uncultured Eubacterium sp. | reverse complement strand
GCAGACCTCGTAGCTGTCCACCCACATGTCTTCCTCGCTTTGCCTTGCCGTTTCCGCATGGTTGAAGATGTAATCGGCAATAGCGGTAATCTTATTGTCCAGTTCTTTATAGGCTTTGGACTCGAATGTTATTATTTCCATAAATGATAACTAATTGATTTGCCGCAAAATTGCATCTTTCTTTAAGATAAAAAATACAAGATTATATCAACTTGGTTGAAATTTTTTCAATGCCTTTTGGAGTGAATTTTAGAAGGAAATTACATATTTTAGTCCTATTCATATTACCAGTCTGTATAAAAAGGAAAACTACCAAGTTGGTAATAACATGGTAGTTTTCTAATTAGCTAAATATCTTATCTACAGATTATCATCATCCATACGCTTTTGCAGTTGCTCTACTATGAATGTGAAAAAAGCAGTTCTGTCTTTCTTTCGATTTTTAAGGCTTAAATAGGTTCGGTAGTAATCTCCCAGTTCAATGCCAAATGCTGCTTCGATAAACGCCATAATTTCTTTTATCGTAGCATTTCCATAATTCAAGGATTTTGCAGCAAACAATCCATATCCCCATTCTATTGCTTCAGATTTCGAGCCAGTCCATTTTAAACTAAAATCTGAAAGCGAAGTTCGTATTTCCGCAATCTGCGTTTTTCTATCTAATAACTGTAACTGGCGATTTAAATATATGCGCAACATTTCATTAGATAATATTTTTGCCACTTTATAGTCAAACCCGGTTGAAAAAGCAGGGTCTTTATCCAAAAAATTGCAATCTAAACATAACCGAAAGTTACTTTTATATCGAACAAAGTAATAAGTATCTAAATGCGTTGCTCTTGAACGGTAATACTGGTAAAAATCAAGATTTTGGTCAAAAAAATATTTCAGACTATTTAATTGACTATGAAGATATTCTCTCTGTACATCATCACTGCCAATAGGACGTTTCATTTCAATTCTAACAACTTTATGAAAGAATATGTACCTACCAAGAATATCTGGCTTTATTTCTTTGAAAAAGTGAATTTCTTCTTGTTCACTCTGAAATTCGTATGCGATAGTCATTTCTCGCAATTTTTCAAACAATGGACGTATAACGTCTATCATATATAATGCATCTTCTGTATTGACATTCTCATCAATACCACGCAATTCCATTTCTTCATTAATGCGAAGTAATATTTCATTAATGTATTTTTGCACCGTTCAAACTTAAAAGATTTAAAAATTGGCATTTTTCGGTGTACGTGGAAATGGTATCACATCACGAATATTTGACATTCCTGTAACAAATAACACTAATCTTTCAAATCCTAACCCAAATCCTGCATGAGGAACAGTTCCGAACTTTCGTGTTTCAAGATACCACCATAATTGTTTCATATTCATACCCAATTCTTCCATTCGCTGGCGTAATTTCAGGTAATCTGATTCACGCTCGGAACCTCCTATTATCTCTCCTATCTGTGGAAATAAAATATCCATTGCTCGTACAGTTTTACCGTCTTCATTCAACTTCATATAAAAAGCTTTTATTTCTTTAGGATAGTTCGTAACAATGATAGGGCAACAAAAATATTCTTCAACTAAAAAACGTTCATGTTCAGAGTTTAAATCCATGCCTTGCAGTATTGGAATTTCAAATTCTCTGTTTGATTGTTTCAATATTTCTATTGCTTGTGAATATGGCAATCGAACAAATTTGTTATTTACTACTGAATGTAACCTTTCGATTAAACCACTATTTACTGTATTATTCAAAAAAATCAAATCACTTTCACACGTTTCAATAGCATGGCGAATTACATATTTCAAGAAGTCCTCCGCTAAATCCATGTTATCGTTGATGTCAATAAACGCCATTTCGGGTTCCACCATCCAAAATTCAGCTAAATGTCGATAAGTATTCGAGTTTTCAGCCCTAAAAGTTGGTCCGAATGTGTAAATAGCCCCTAATCCCAAAGCCCCCAGTTCACCCTCCAATTGCCCTGATACAGTTAGATTCGCCGGGACACCAAAAAAATCTTGATTATCACCCGTTGTTACTTCAAACAATTTTCCTGCTCCTTCTGCATCAGATGTAGTTATTATGGGAGTATTAAAATAGAAAAAACCTTTTTCATGAAAGTATTTATGTATAGCAAAAGCTAAATTATGACGAACTCTAAATATCGCTCCAAAAATATTTGTTCGCATCCGCAAATGAGCAATATTCCGCAAAAAATCTAACGAGTGTTCTTTCTTTTGTAAAGGATATTCCTGTGGGTCGGCAGTGCCATATAAAACTATATTTTGGGCTATTATTTCTCCATGCTGCTGATTTCCAGTAGATAGTACAAACATACCATCTACCCGAATGGCACTTCCGGTAGTTACCAATTTAAGAAAATCTTTTTTTATCTTTTCATGTTCAGCCACAATTTGCAGATTATGAACAGTTGAACCATCATTTATTGCAATGAAACTAATGTTTTTACTTTGTCTATGCGTTCGTACCCAGCCGTTTACGCTTACATTAATATTATAGGTAGTTGTTTTCAACAAATCAATTATTCTTATTTTCATAAAGTCATAATATTATAGTTTACAATGCCATTTCATTAATAAATATGGTAAGGGAGTTATTCGAGAGGAACTGGTTATTTATGAATAAGTCATAATTCAATTCAATATGAATATTGTTATCACCAATTGTAGGATGGTAAGACAATGTTTTGATTTTTACATTGAGTTCTCCATCTGTATTAATATAATCAGATTCCGTACATTCTCCCTCTATGAAAGACATTTCAGAGAACAAACTCCCACTTCGGTATAAACAAACAGATTTATTACTGATTACCAATTTGTTTTCAATGATATGTCCACCTTTACATAGTTCTCGATATTCAACAATATGCAGACCATTAACAATAGAATATTTTCCAATAGCATTAGTCACTATCTCGTCAATATAATCAGCATATTGCTGAACACCTTTTACTATAACTCTAATATCCGCTTTCATTAGATAGATTTTATAAATGTGGCAGATTTTCACGATAGCTTCTCAAATAAGCTTCGTCTTGCTCTGCTATTTGTTGTTTTAGAAAAGCAATCATTTTTTGTTTATCTGTTTTCAAATTGCCTCTAACCTGAATTAAGTTGGACGCCCCATCCGTTACAAATCGAGCATCAATTTTAAGATTTTCAATCAAAGTCTTCATTTCCTCCAACTTCTCAATTTCAGTTTCTTCTTTCCAGTTACCAGCCTGTATTTCCTTATACAGTTCCGAAGTCGGATAAATTGTAAGCATTGAAGATTCAATTATTTGCGGATGAAGTTGATTGAAAATTTCGGCTGTTACCTTTGCACCCATCTTGCCTTTTCCACTACCATAAATTCCTGTCAAATAAAAGAAGTTATAGGTAATATTTGCTTCTTCTAACTTCTTACATTGCTCAATGATGTCCTTTGACAGAAATCCCTTTCTCATGAAAATCAAAGATTCATCATATCCGGTTTCAACTCCAATTGTAATTCCATCATATCCGAGTTTCCGCAATTCTTTTAATTCTGTAACAGATTTAGGGGTAATGTCCGTAATTCGTGCAAAACACCCTATACTCTGACAAGCAGGGAAGTATTGATGTACCATTTTCGCAAGTGTTTTAAGCTTATTCACACTAAGCACAAATGGATTTGCACCTGTAAAAAATACTCTTCGTGCATGTCTATAATAATAACTTGCTTCCTTTAAATCCGATTTTACCTCTTCAATTGGTGATAACCTAAATTTGAAAGGCAAATCTTCGTATAAAGTACAAAATTTACAGGAATGGTGAGTACATCCAGCTGTTACTTGAATGAGCATTGAGTATGCTTCGTAAGGCGGTCGCCAAATAGTTCCAGTGTAGTGCATAATTCTTTTTTTATTAGTTAATAATGTATTGTTAAGACACCAAAACAAATATACCAATGCGGTAAACATGATATATTAAGTATCTTTTTCGATTGCAAAGATATAAATATACTTAGTATAAAAAAAGAAGTTACAAGACAGTAAGATGGTTACAAAAAGGTAACTCTTTTTGTATATTAGGAAGTTATAACAGAAAAAAAACGAAAAGTTTTTTGAAAATGCGCCCGGCGGGATACCGGGCGCAACTACTCATCGTTTAATTATTATATGTTGCAAACATCAATTATTTTGATGACAAGCAAACTTTTAATATAATCATGATTTGGTCAATTCTTGCAAAATTGCTTTTCCTACTCCCAAAGCAGATTGAGGATTTTGTCCTGTTATAATACGATGGTCTATTGTGATATGTGACTCCCACAATCCCGATTTCTCAAAAAGGCATCCACGTTTCTTCAATTCTGTTTCAAGCATAAATGGTACTATTGAATCTGTATTAAGGAATTTTTCTTCTTCATTCGTGAAACTATTTATTTTTCTACCCTTGATTAATAGTTCTCCATTTGATAATTTTACATTCAATAAAGCTGCTGGCGCATGACAGACAGCACTTACAACACCCCCATTTTCATAAATTGTTTGAGCTATTCTTCCTAAATCTTGATTATTAGGATAATCCCACATAACTCCGTGTCCCCCAGCATAAAAAACTGCAATGTATTCTACTGGATTAACTTCTTTGGGATTTAATGTATGCTCTATTTTAAATCGATAAACCGAGTTTTCCCAAAACGCTTTATTTATTTCATCTGTCAAATCGACTGCTTCTGCTGGAGCTTTACCACCTTTGGGACTTACAAAATCTATCTCATACCCAGCACTTATCAAAACAGACCAAGGGTGGCTTACTTCTGATAAATAATAACCTGTTGGATTATTGGTATTTCCTAATCTATCATGACTGGTAACAACAAATAATATCTTCTTTTTCATTTCCTAATTTATATATATGAAACAATTTCATTAATTTCTTTTCTCGTAGATAGTTGATGTTCTTTGCTAATTGGATAGCCAATGGGAATTATTGCTATAGGTTGAATATATGCTTCTAAATCAAGATTTTCCTTACACATCGCAACATCAAAATTGCATACCCAACAAGTTCCTAACCCTTGTTCTGCTGCTGCTAAACAAATATGCTCAGTAGTTATAGCCCCGTCAATATCAGCATGGTTTTTATTATCAAACTGTCGTTTCCATGCAATATCAGTATTTACGCAGACAACAATATATACAGGAGCTTCCGTAAACCATTTTGCCGGATAGCACTTAGCTAATTTCTGTTTTTGGGAATCGCTCTGTACTACAATAAATGTCCACGGTTGTTTATTGACTGCCGAAGGTGCCAAACGAGCACAATCCAAAATGTAGTCCAGTTTTTCTTTTTCTACCACTTGCTGTGCATAATGCCTAACAGAATGGCGTTTTTTTACTAATTCTAAGAAATTCATAACTTATATAAATTAAATAATTATTTCGGAGCAAAATTATACCATATTCCTCACCTACTTTTAGTATATATTTTCCTAAATACAGTATATTTGCAACATGAAAAAAGAAAATCTACATCAGCCGTTTGAAATCAGCGTAAAAGAGCTCGAAGAATCTCCTCTTAAAGAGCATGAACATACATTTTTTGAATTAGTTTACATTCTTTCAGGAGTAGGTTTACAATGTATCAATAACAGTAAATTTAATTATCATGAAGGACATATGTTTCTAATAACCCCTCAAGATTGCCATTCTTTTGATATTCATACCACTACAAAATTCCTTTTCATCCGTTTCAATGACATATATATTCATTCTGACTTCTTTGGAGCTACAAACATCAAGAATTTAGAATTTATTCTTCAACACGCCAATCATCAACCAGGCTGTATTTTAAAAAATATTGCAGACAAATCCCTTGTAAAAGCTATAATAGAAGCTCTTATAAGAGAACATGTAAACCGGGATTTGTACAATAAAGAACTTATACACCAATTAATCAATACATTAATTGTTATCGTTACCCGTAATATAGCCAAATATCTACCTGAAAAAATAGATGAACGTTCAGAAGAAAAGACATTGGATATATTACAATATATCCAAAACAATATATATAATCCTAATATGATAAAAGCTGATGTCATTAGTCAGCATTTCGGTATCTCGCAAAATTATTTAGGACGCTATTTCAAAAAACATACCAATGAAACTATGCAGCAATACATAATCAATTATAAATTAAAACTAATAGAAAACAGATTGCTGCATAGCGAAATGAGAATTAATGAAATTGCTACAGAATTGGGCTTTACAGATGAAAGCCACTTGAACAAGTTATTTAAAAAATATAAAGGTATTATCCCCTCTGAATTTAGGAAAATGAATTTATAATAGCTCTTTTATTTTCACATAAATACTTGTTATTTTGCATTATAAGATAGTATTTCATGCCAATTATTTTATTTCCCTTTCTTTTCGGGGAATGAAAAACCGACATTGAACTGTTCGTCCAGCACAAGCGA
>CAQBGY010000192.1 GCA_948759685.1 uncultured Eubacterium sp. | reverse complement strand
GGATCAGGTTCACAACGATACTTGCATCAAGAATTATCAAGGATGCCGTTGTCCCGCTGAATAATGCGGACAGGGAAAATGTCCTCTGTATTGATGACTCCATGTTTGAGAGAAACCGCTCCAAGAAGGTGGAACTCCTTGCAAAAACTTACGACCATGCAAAACATGCTTATAAGTTCGGATTCCGTATGCTGACACTGGGATGGACTGACGGCAGTACGTTTCTTCCGGTCAACAGCATCCTTTTATCCACAGATAATAAGAAAAACCGTGTGAATGAAGCCGTCAGCCTCGATAAAAGAACCGTCGGTTATAAGCGCCGCAAGCTTTCTATGACCAAAGGGACGGAAGTCATGTTGGAACTTCTCAAAGCCGCTAAAACAGGGGGTATTCCCGCAAAATATGTCCTCTTTGACAGCTGGTTTTCTTCTCCTAAATCGCTTCATGCCGTAAAAAATCTTGGCTATGAAGTAATTGGAATGATTAAGAAAACCCCGAAAATGTTCTTCCGATACAATAAAGAAGAACTCTCCCTTATCAATATCTACAAAAGGAACAAGAAACGCAGGGGACGTTCCAGATATCTCTTATCGGTGGAGGTGGAAGTTATCAGGGGAGAAAAATCCATCCCCGCAAGAGTCGTATATGTCCGCAACCGGAATAAGCGGAAAGAGTACCTCTGCCTTATCTCAACGGATACGTCTTTAAGCGAAGAAGAAATCATCCGCCTTTATGGGAAACGCTGGGATATCGAAGTATTCTTCAAAGTCTGCAAGAGTTATCTCAGGCTCAGTAAAGAATGCCATTCCCTTTCCTTTGATGCAATGAGCGCCCACACAGCGGTGGTCTTTACCAGATATATGATGCTGTCCATCGAAAACAGGGAATCAAACGACAACCGGTCTCTTGGGGAATTATTTCTGTACTTTACTGATGAAATGTCTGACATTACATGGATAGAGGCATTTCAGATGCTACTCCAAATGTTCCGGAAACTCTTAGAGGAACACTGCGATCTCGTTGATGAAAAGATAGATGAACTGGTTGAAGCATTCATCAGCACTTTGCCATCTCTTCTACAATCGCAATTAGTTGCGGCATAGCGGTATAAAAGACTGTTCTTTGATAATTGAATCATTGCCAGATATTGAATTTTCAAGGTGCATAGCTAAAATCTATGTGCGAAGTTTGAGTTATTTACCTGATACTGACAATATGCTATAAATTCCCTCTGAAAATCAGATGTTTCAGAGCAAATATCTATATCCTTATCTATCCATGTTCCCACCTGTATTTCTGGAATATCTGTAATTACCATTGACAAATAGTAATGTGGAAGGGATTCCCCATTGGAATACTGTATTTGCATCCTTGCATTTAGCACCAAATTACACGGCATCGACATACACTCTACCGTTTCCAGATGTTTATTCATCTCCTGACAGATAATATCATTCAATCTATTTTTTATACATCGTGGTGTACCTTCTGCAAACGGAATAGATATTAGAATACCATCTTCATCAGCGGAAAATTCCATCTTACGATTTTCGATATTGAACTTTGTATATTCGCAATCTTCTCTATTAAAACTCATTAAATAACTCCTCTACCTTTATCTACAATCTAAGCAATCTTACTGACTTTCCTCAATTTAGTGACAATCTTTCTACGTTCTGTAGGATTATCCTTCAAATACTGCTTTGCATTCTCCCTTCCCTGTCCTATTTTGTTACCATCATACAGATACCATGATGAACATTTAGTAATGACTTCTTTTTCCACAGCCTGATCCAGAATATCCCCTTCTTCAGATATTCCATGACCAAACATGATATCAAATTCAACATTTTTAAGCGGTGCAGCTAGTTTATTCTTGAAAACCAGTACACGAGTACGAAAGCCAACCGTATCTCCCATACTCTTTAATGATTCGATTCTACGAACATCCAGACGTACAGACGCATAATATTTTAATGCTCTGCCACCTGTTGCACGTTCAGGATTTCCGAACATAACACCTATCTTTTCGCGAAGCTGGTTTATAACAATCAACGTACATCCAGAATTATCAAGAATTGGTGTTAATACAGATAACGCATCTGACATAATCCTTGTAAATAATCCAACATGAGAATCCCCAATATCACCATCTATCTGTGCCTTTGGCGCAAGTCCAGCTAACGAATCAATAACAATGGCACTGAAAGTACAGGATTGAGCAACGGTCTTACACGTTTCAAGTGCCTGTTCCAAATTATTCACATGCATAAGGTAGAAGTTCGTTTCCTTTATGCCCATCATTTCTATGGTTTCACGAATTAATGTCCTCTCTGTATCTATGTATAATACAGGCTTTTCTTTCTGATACTGTTTACACATCTGTAATGCAAGCGTTGTTTTTCCTGCGCTTTCAGGTGCATAAATCTCTACGATGCTTCCTTTTTTGATGCCGCCAACACCAAGGGCAATATCAAGTCCCATGATTCCTGTAGAGACAATATCATCTTTTATTGGCGGCAATTCACTCAATGCTTTTATACTTATGCCTCCAAACTGCTTATTTAATTGATAAAAAGTTTCTTCTACTGTCATTGCTGTACCCATAATAATTTTACCTCCATATATTTTTTATTTTAAATACGCTGCTGTGTATACTCTCATAATTTTTGTTGTCCTTCTGCATAATTTTTACAAGTTTCAATAATTTCCTGCACTTTTTTTCTATCCAGTAGCCTAAAATCCTTTGCTAATGTTTTTAAATTTCTTTTATCCTGTTTGCTGATTGTTTTTTTTAACTGGTTCCTTTATTGATCCTATTGGCGGTTTCCCTCTTCCCATTGACTTATCACCTATCCTTTTAACTGTTTATAATTTTCATAATCTGTATCTACAATCCAACCGTTGTGCTGAAAATCTCCAATAGCAATTAGCATAGCGGTCTTTGCGTCTACTGTCTCAATAATTACTTCTCTATCTGTTCTATGAGTATTGTAAGTAATACTGATAGGCACAATGAACTTTTTCACTCCATGCTCTTCATCCCATGCGGACTCGATATCATCCATAATATCCATTAGATTCTGCTTTGCATCCTTTAACCAATATAATTCCCCATTAATTTCTACCGGCTTGCCAATCTCGAATTGATGCTGAATGTGATCCGCTAACTGTTTCCGTCCTACTTCCATGCCTAATCTGAAAATCTCGTTGTTTGTCATATCCATGTTGTTGTTACTCATGCTGTTTATCCTCCATCTATATATTTAAAGTCTGTCTTTGTTTCTGTTCCTTCTATATATAATAAGATTCCATCCGATTACTCTAAAGAAAATTAAAATAATTTTATGTGCTTCTGTAATGCGTTCTCTATATCTTTACTTTGCAAGCCGATATATCGCTGTGTGGTTACTGTAGATGAATGTTGCAACAGTACACGAACCAAATTTATATCGTAATGATTATTTACATAGATACTGGTTGCAAAATACTTTCTAAAGCTATGACTTCCTATTCCAGAATATCCCAGATAATCACAAACCAATTTCAGATGCTTTGTAACTGCACGTTCTGACATATCAAATAATTTAGCAGCAGGATTGATATTATTTTCCAGTGCATAGTTCTGAAT
The DNA here is from genome assembly GCA_948759685.1 of uncultured Eubacterium sp. The sequence goes on along the minus strand of CAQBGY010000192.1, from coordinate 2,863 downwards.
GTAGATATAAATATCCGTTGGAACTGTAAACTCCCTTTTCTTTTTCGTCTTCTGCTCAACAATATCTAATCTGTATCTATCACCATCACGGACAATAACCGATAACCTCAACTGTAATATGTCGCTGATCCGCAATCCTAAATTTGCTTCCAATGATAAAGCCGTTGCTATTCTATTATTCGGTTTCACAATATGACCATCCGAACACACAAATCCATTCCGTATTGTAGAAATAATTTCTTTATACTGTTCTTCTGTAAGTGCAACTGTTTTCTTATTCAAATCCTTCCACCTTCTTAAAAGTTCCTATTTCCACTATATTTTAGTTCCTATTTTGGGGATGTGCTTTTCTTACACATCCCAAACCCTTATAAATAAAGGAAAGTTCCTAATCTATATAGTTATTGGAACTAAATATTTGATTGCCATTTCCACCATTCCAACCTATACTATAAATAATAAGAAAGTTTTAAATTTTCCAAACCACACACAAAATTTTTAAGGAAGTGATTATCATAGATATAGAACTCAAAGACCGTAACCGTTTGAAAGAATTTTTCCATAAACTACATAGCAGACTTGAAAACATAGCATTTTCCATTATCCAAAAGCTACCAGAAAAATTTATCCCCCATTGGCTCATGAATTGGCTTGAAAAGTATTTAGATAAGCGGATCAACGAACTAAAACAAGAATCCATCAAAATGACCTGGCGCAATATGTATTTACAATCTGCCACTCATGAAATTCATAATAGGCAGCAGAACGCAAAAGAAGCACCTTCAGATAATTAAATCCGTTGGTGCTTCCATCATATTTAACATTTTGATTTTCCGACTAAACAAGTTTGACTGATTTCAAAATGTTAAGTTTTTTACATACTTGCTACAGCTTTTCGCTTTAATGCTCTTCTCCGTTCAATCTCTCTTTCCGCTTCCTTGCCAGAATTATTGTAATATGCAACTTTTTCCGCTACTGTCATACCTTTTGTCCGTTCATAGTTCTGTTCCCTGATCTTGTGAATATCCTCAATAGTAAAATCAGGACTAATAACCAATGCTTCCATAATCATCCCTCGCTTTCCAATAATACAGATGGATTGATAATATCTATTCCCTTGTAACCTTCCAGATTAGTAATCGCCCTCACGCCCCTAATCGTCTTGATATTTACAATATGCTTAAAATTCCATGATATGATGCAGTCACAAGCATTGACAACAGCGGCGGCGATATGCTGACAATCATCAAAGCTCTTCGGTCTTAATATCCCCATATCAATAATTTTCTGTGCAAGTTCCACGATTTCTTCATTAATTTCCAATTTTGTATACTCAATGTCGCTCAAATAGTCATACAGTTTATTCCTTTTGCTTTCAGAACACTTTTCTATTTCATCCAATGTTACCTGAGAAAGATATACTTCATATTTTCCATTGACAAAATCTTTCCATAGTTCTAATGTGTCTTTCATGCGTTCCGGCGCATCTTCCTGTGAAAGATAACTGATAACTGATGTATCTAAGTATACCTTCAATTTCCGCATAGAGCATCACTCCTTAAATCTGGTTTCATATGCCAACTCTGGTTTTAGATCAACTTTCCATTCAATCAAATCTTCTGGCTGGCACTGTAACAACTGACATATATCCTCAATAGTCTTTGTTGACACATCACACATAAAATCTTTTCCATTGTGAGTATCTTTGTATTCCTGTAGCTTTTGCTCAATCTCTTCCATTGTTGCACCGCTACACATTTTTAGTTTTGTCAATGTGCTTTGCGGTATCAATGCCTTTTGTCTAATAGTATATGTTGTAATTCCTTTTTCCTTTAATTTATTCCATAGTTTATTATAATTTACCATCATATTCTCCATCCAGCTATGATATACATTTGTATTCGTGTATATTATAACACTCCTTTCCCATTTTTTCAATCAGCACTGACAGAAATTTTCCACCAGTGCTGATTGAATCATATCATCTTATTCAACATTTTATGTACGATTTTCCATTTAACCCTATCTTTATGCTGCTTTTCCATCTGATACAGAAATATATCCGTTATTCTTTCCATAAAGTCCGATGGTAAAATGTTTCCTTTAAACAAATTGCATGGATAGCAAGTACAAGATAAATTTTCCACATCATCCTCACCGCCCATTGCTAACGGTGTAATATGGTCTATTGTCATATCCTCAAGCAAAATTTTCCTTCCGCATAACTCGCACCGTCCACCAGATTTATTATATATGATTTTCCGTTCTTCATTAGAATAATTTTTCCGCTTAATTTTTGCTTTATACTTTTCTGTATCTATATAATAATATCCTGCACATTTCCCAGGCGTTCTATTCCTTTGGTTAATCGCCCTCTCTACTGAATAAAAATCTTGCGCTTGCTCTATATCCGGCACTTTAATTACTGCACCAGTCCTATTGTGTGCTATGTAGTATTTTCCATTTGTTAATACAATCGCCATAATATCCACCTTCTTTTCTTAATGAAAGAAATATCCGCTTACAAACTTTTTAACCAATGCCTGATTGTAGACGTTCTTTCCCTTCCATTCCCTGCTGAAATCACTTGTATATAAATCTTTTCTATTCTCCCAATCATACCCCTTTATACTAAGCGTAAATTTGCTATCCTTACCGCTTGAATGTCTGTCTATTTGTACCCAACAACCATCAATAGCATATTTCAGTACATAAGCATCTAAGCAAGAAATACATTGAATATCTTCCGTATCGTCAAAAAATTTATCCCATGCCGATTTTTCTTTCATAATATCCACCTTCCTAATAATGTAGACTGCCTATATTTCAGACAGTCCACAAAATCCGCTATTATCTTTCACTT
>CAQBGY010000191.1 GCA_948759685.1 uncultured Eubacterium sp. | reverse complement strand
TCGCAACTAAGCGACGCTTCATTTTAACTGAGGGCGAGCGATTTGACGCTTACAAAAAATCTGCGTAGCACTTCACTGTTTTTATCCAATGGCATAAGACAAGTATTTTTCAGGAAATCAAAAAAGAGCCATGAACAGCCCTTTTCCTTGTTTATCATTTATCCATTTATTTTTACCGTTTTTTCATATGCAAACACGGAAACACCTATATTATCACGAAAACTCCCCGCAGGTTTCCTTGATAATACAAGCAGTTTCCGTGTTCCTATAAGGGTTTTGCCTGCAGATATCGAGCAGCCCTTTTCCCTCACATCATTCCATCTCCCTGAACGTGCCGGCCATTCCCCCGACAAGGCTCCACTGGCGCTGCATATAGGCTTTCAGATTTTCCGTGCTTTGCCTGTATGTCTCCCGGACTGTTTCCGGATTATCGAAATGTTCCATGACTGCACTGGCGGCGCAGTACCCACTCTCCATCCCGGTAGATATGCCCTCGCCCATCGGGTTTAAGAACCCGGCTACTTCCCCTGCAAAAAGGACGCGCCCCCACGCCGTAGTCCACACGGCATCCCGGACGGATATGCGGCATCAGCCCTCTCTTGCTCCTGGTTCATACAGCAGATTTATCCTTAAGAAGGAAGTAATGTCTTTCATGCTTAATTGCTATAATTTACATCATATTTTGAAATAAAACCCTCCTGCTCCTTTGGAATCTCATTTTCAATATAGTCCATATACATCCCCTTCAGACCTTCGTCTGTATACTCTATATCACCAGAAAATTCTTCTAAAATTAGTTCTCCGTCTGGCTGCCCATATGCCATAAATATATATGTTTTTCCTTCTTGCGGAATATCCCTTGTATTCTCAATATGGTCAGACCGTGGATATAATAAAGTACCATCTTTTAAATATCCTCCATGCCGATAGCATTCTATATTCTTTGTTAGTTCGCCTTTTAAATTCTCTTCAACCGTAATTGCATATCGGCTGTAAGCATCCATGCTGTTTGAGGTATTGTAATCTACCACATTGTCAATAACTTCATCGACAGTTCCGATAAAAATATAATCTACTTGCCCCACCGTTTCGTACATATTTGTTTCATCATATACCATCGTGAGGTGATAATATTCCACTTCTCCATTCCACTCAATAACTTTTTGGTCAGAACAAGCTGATAAAAAAAGAACACAGATAAGCATAAGTGCAATATTTATTTTGGTTTTCATACTTTCCCTCCGTATTCAATGCAATGCAAAACATCGTACCGTATTTTTTCCGCCATAAATTATATCGGATTGTAAAGCGTCCTGTCAAAGCCCATTGCATGAAACTCCCATAAATTGCACGAACCGACTATAAGCACATGGCACCAAAACCCACCGTGCAAGCTATAAAAAATGTTGTGAAATCCTAAGACATGAGAAAAGGACTGCCGAAACAGCCTCTTTCGCTATTTCATTAAATTTTTACTGTTTTTTTCATATACGAACACGGAAACTCTGCATATTATCACGAAAACTCCCATCCTGTTTCCGTGATAATACAGGCAGTTTCCGTGTTTGTATAAAGGTTTTGCCTGCGAGTATCGACTTTTGCGTGATAGTATAGAGTTTTGCCTGTTAGTATCCGAGTTTCCGTGATAATAACCGACTTTTGCCTACGAGTATATACTATCAGGCAAAAGAACCCCAGAACAACTGTTTGCACCCTCGCTAATGTAAAAATGCCCCTAAAAGCACACGGAAATAATGTAAAATTGAAACCTATGTAGTGCCGAAAGTGCCGTGTTTACGGGCTTTTTCGGCTTTCCGTGTCCGTATCTTCCGGAAACTAAGACACCGTTGGGCGTTAGATTTATTATCCCTAAACAAGGCTGTAATATAAAAGGTTTAGATTATACCACCACTCATATAGATAATATTTTTAATTTCATCTCCTTCATACTTAGCATTACAAAATGTTACTCCTATAACATCCATATAAGGAATTGCCTTTAATTTTATAAAATGCTTATGCTTCTTAAGTTCATAAATATCAACATATGTATTATTAGACCCACTTATACAATATTTTCCATCAGATGATAATAAAATATTATCTATATCCGAAATATGATAATTGTTTTCTCTGATATACCTAATTTGTTCTACAATTTCATTTTTCACATAATTATATATAATTACGCCTTCATTATTATGATAAACCACACAATCTCGTTTATAACAAAAAGTAAAATGAGGATTTGATGTATCAATATATGATAAATCATAAACACCTACCAATTCATCATTATTAAAATCCCATTTTCTAATCTTTTTATCAATACAAGAGGTCAAACAAACATTTTCATCGTCTATTATTCTTACACTCCTCACAGCACCCTGATGCCCCGTATATGTTCTTAAACACACTCCTGTCTCTAAAGACCAAAGTTTTGCCGTACAATCATGGGAACCGCTAATACAATATTTTCCATCAGATGATACATTAATCGCCCAAATACCTTTGCTGTGACCAATTAAAGTATGAATACATTTTCCCGAGTCAATTTTCCAAACCCGTATTGATCCATCATACGACGCAGTAATACATAGTTTACCATCCTTTGTACAATCAATTCTTCTAACATACCCCCTATGTCCAACAAGTGTATGTAAACATTCTCCAGTAAATAAATCCCATATTTTAGCTGTATTATCATAGGAACCAGTAATACATTTTGATCCATCCGGAACCAGTTTAACCGAAGACATAAAATCAGTATGACCTCGCATTACTCTTATACATTTTCCAGCCTCTATATCCCATAATCTAAGAGTCTCATCATATGCCCCTGATACACACATATTCTTATCAAATGAAATATCAATTATATTTTCCCACTCAGAAAAACCCGTATATGTATGCACACATTTGCCCTTACAAATATCCCATACCTTAATTGACTTGTCTAAAGATAAAGAAAAGAATAAATTATTTTCAGGAAAATATTCATAATTAATAACTTCTTTTTCATGTCCGACTAATTTAATTTTACTATCTATTATTATTTCACCGCTTTTCAATAATTGTATATCATAATCTTTATCTTCCTCCAAATCCTTTTTTTTATACTTTTCAATACCAATACATATACATGTTTCAATATTCCACATCCGCACTATTCCATCAGCAGAATAGCTTTTTGCAATTTTATTATTTATAAACAAAATTTTTTTTATTTCCGCTTTATGCCCTATAAGTATTTGCTTTCTATTTCCATTTTCCAAATCCCATAAAATCAATGTGCAATCTTCCGCCCCACTTAGACATATTTTTTCATCCGGTGAACAGCCTAAAGCAGTTACTTTTCCCTCATGCCCTTTTAATACATAAATACAAGAACCATTATCTATGTTCCACACTCTAACTGTATGATCAGTTAGACCACCTAAACAAAATTTGCTTTTTTTCAAAATGCACATGCACAATATACTAGAATCTAGTTGATTTGTAATAAAAGTATAATAACTAATATAGGAACTATCAAAAGAAATACTATCTTTACAAAATTGCATTCCATTTAATGATACATTTCTTAAATCCATACCATTAAAAGTTATTTCATTTTCGTAATCTCGATAATTCCTATTTATAATATAGAATAAATTCTTTAATTCGCAACTGTTTCTATCCAAAAGTTTAAACCTATAGCTTGACCATAAATTCTTAATCATTTTTTTTGAAGATAAATCATCTATAAAATTTAACACCTCCTCATCTATTGAGGCTTTAAATTGCAATGGAAGTAATTTACAGCCTAAATGATTAATTTCATTTACTAAAAATATTGCGCCAAAACAATCTCTAAATTTGTGATGAATCAATGTATATTCGCCCTCTAAATTTTTTTCAAAAATGTGAATATCATTTATTAAGGTTTTATAAAAACGTTTATAATCCCATAATATACCCCCACATGAATAATCTAATTCAATTTTTTGAATTATCCAAGGCTTTCGAGTTCTCCATCTTCTTTTCAAATATTTTATTGCATCATTTAGCTTTTCCACAAAACATTGTTCAGAATAAAAAAATTTTTCTTCACAAATCATACTCCAACTTATATATGGCACTATATAATGCATAGAAACTTTAAAATAATATATGTTACTATCATCTGTTAAAGTAATTTGAGGTTTCATAATTTGACATTGTAAATAATTCCAAATAATTTTCCCCGGAGAATCAACTTGATTAAACCATTCTATAAATGATAAATTTTTATTATTATAATAATATTCTTCTGTTTTTGCATAAAGAGAAATTAAAAGTGGAAAACCGAGTAACTCATAAAGAGAACTATTCTTGTCTGGTGTTTTTACATTCCATTTCCCTAAATATTTCGCAATACTTTTAGTATTTAATTGTTGTATTTCTAAAAGCTTAAATTGATTCTTTAATCCATAATTAGATCTAAAATCATATCTTGAAGATATTATTAGTCTAATATCACTTATCAACAATAAATCATTGATTTCCTTTACTAAAAAATTTTTCATTCCATTTAATGCTTCATTAAATCCATCCAACATCAGAACTAATTTTACTTTACCTGAAGAACGGTTTATAAAAGAGTAAAAGAGATTAAAATAATTTTCATCATTTTTAAATACGTGCTTAAATATATATTTTTCTATATTATTAGATTCAAGGCTCTCCATTCGATATAATGGAATAAATATACACATTATATCATTTTGCAACAACAACTCACAAGATTTTAAAAGCGATATTGTCTTACCCATTCCTCCTTCAGCTGTCAAAAGTAGATTCTTATTTTCATTACCTTCAATCCACTTATCTGTTACATATTGAAACAAAGGAATATCTGTATTATTTATATCATAATGCTCTATTCCATTTTCATCCTTTAAAACCGGAAACAAATCATCACTTACCCCTTCTAATAGATTACATAAATTTCTATTTTCATAAAAAAAATTTTTTATATTGTTTAATAAATTTTGCTCAATTTCCAATTCATTTTTTAAATTTTTTATGAGATTTTTATTATCGCACAAATTAATTAATTCTATTTTATTTATTTTCTGATTGTATTGATTTAATTTTATATCAAATTCTTCAAATTTATCAAAAACTTTTTCAATTTCAATTGAATGCAAATAAACTCCTAGTTCATGATAATCGCACGCAATAATTTTATTTAATTCATCTTGGTATGTTTTACTAATTTCTTTTAAATTTTTTTGTGTAATCCATTCAACATACTTTTGATTTTGTTCCAAATCCATCTGCAATTCTACAAGAGTATCTTTTAGAAAATATAATACATCTCCGAAGTCTTCTCTATCTTTACAAGCGCTTTTGATTCGTGTAGCCGCTTGTTGAAATATTTCTTTTTCATTTTCCTGTTTGAGATGCTTATAGGTCGGTTCAATTGCTGCCATTAGTGCCTGAATAAGTTGCTTTTCAATCACACTATCAAAACTCTCTAACTGACTAATTTGCTTTATCTTACCAACAACTACAGCAGGAGCATATGCTGCTATAGAAGCAAACGCTTCAGTTCTACCCGATGATACTACTCCTATCACTCCAAATATTGCACTCATAATACTCGAATATAAATCCACTTTCCCATCTTTCATTTATGCACCACACCTTTTCATAACCTTCTAATTTTTATTCATGTCATTATCAAATATATCCATATCTTTATTCAAAACAATTTGTCTCACATCATTAATAATTCAATTACCGAAATAGCTACTTGTAATTGAAAATCAATAATTGATTACAAAGGAATAGATTCACTCTATATAAATATAAGATATCATAAATTACAAATTTTGCAAATAAACAGGCAAAACCCGATACTATCACGCAAAAGTCAGTATTTTTGCGTGATAGTATAAAACACCGCCCAATCGCCATCCTATCAGCGGCATCAAAAACACAAAAAAAAGAGGTTCACCAACCACTCCGGTGAACCCCTCTACGCTCAAAATTCCTTGATTTTAAGCCATTCTTCAATACTTTTGCCTGTTAGTACCAAAAATCCTATGGCATCAATTGGAAATAGCCGCCTGTGCCGCTGTTAGATTCTGATGACTTTTACCCCTGGGGTAAATGATTTACCCCTTTTACCCCACCTGTGCGGAATTTACCCCACCCCGATTTTGATTCGACAAATTGCGCTTTTGCCACTAAAACCCCTTGTTTTTTTGCGGAATCCGGCATAAAATGATTTCAGCGGAACGCTGCAGCATTTGACAGATACGTGGGAATCTGCTACAATGAAAATACAAAAGGGAATACTGCCGATAGACGGTCAGCCCCGATAAAATTACTTACAAAGAAGTGACCTTACCTTTGGCTGGGGCGGTCACTTTTTTGTGTGGTTTATGTACGCTATCAAGATCGAAACGATAATCCCAAGAATCATCAGAACAACCGTCAGCAGTTCATAGTCACTCATCAAGCATC